>CANETR010000008.1 GCA_947441325.1 Saprospiraceae bacterium | reverse complement strand
TTTGCACAGGCATTTGAGCATCAGGTGCTCAGTCGCAGAGAAGAAGCAGGAACCGTTTTGCTTCGCACAAAAATTCAATCACCATTACAAAATTCAGATAAAGGTCAGGGACTAAAATTCAAAAGCCCCATTCCTTTTACTTCTTTGGCCTTGGTTTGGAAGACCAATCAGCAAACATTGAATCCTTCTGCTTTTGCCATTAATTATCGTGTGCATCACCCAGAAAAAGGCTGGAGAAAATGGGCCACAGAAGAAGGTGCATACAGTCCTGCCGATCATGGATTGGGAGATTATTACACTACTGACCTTCTTTTTGGTATTGATGAAAAACAGCACGACTCTATAGAGTTTTATCTTGAAACACCACAAGGCGTTCAAATTCAGGAAGTTCAGCTTGTATTGCAGGACATGAGCGGTCATCAAAATATTCCAATCAGTGATAATAGCGTTAATCAGAAAAGTGCCCTGAGCAGCTGCCCTGCACAGCCAACTTTTATACCGCGCTCTAGCTGGTGCGGAAGCTATACAGCCTGTCAGACCCCTACTTACACACCCAGTAGCATCAGTCCCACCCACAGCGTTATTCACCATGGTGCAAGCCCGGATACCTATACTGATGGTTATGCTGTAGTGAGAAGTTACTGGAATTACCATGTAAATACCTTGGCATGGTCAGATATTGGATACAATTATTTATTTGACAAGTTTGGCAATGCCTTTATCGGCAGATACAATCCCAACTTTCCTACTAGCGATGTAAGAGGTGCACATGCCGGGAGTGCAAACAGCAGTTCAATTGGTGTTAGTTTTTTGGGCAATGCCGACATTGCCGGAAATGTGCCACAGCTTACACTTAACAATGCAACTAATTTTCTTGCTTGGTGGTACAATCTTCGCGGACTGAATCCTACAACATCAGCTAATATTGTAAATCAGGCAGGTACCATAACCATAAATCTGCCTAGAATTTGCGGACACAAAGATTTGAATCCTACTGCTTGTCCGGGCGTTTTACTGTACAACTACTTACCTACTTTCAGAAGCAATGCTCAGCAGATTATAACTAATTGTCAATCAGTTACTGCTCCTACCCTTTCGGTTGCTGCAGGTTGCCCAACTGGCGCTGTAACCTTAACGGTAACAGTATCTGCGAATCAGACCTTTCAATTGCTAAACAGCACAGGTACAACAGTACTGCAAAGCTGGACAGGCACTGCAACAACTTATACCTTTAGCGGCTTGGCATCTGGCACCTATACTGGAAAAGTAATCAGAAACAGTGTGACCTCTGCCCTTAGTTCGGCTGCAACACTTACAAACAGAACAGCCACTGTAGGTGGAACAATCAGCGGAACAAGCGGAATCTGTTTGGGAAGCGCCACAGGAACAATGACTTTGGCTGGACATAGAGGTTCAATTCTACGGTGGGAGAAAAAATTAAGAACTGCCACAACCTGGACAAATATCACAAATACTACTGCCAGCTACAGTGAATCTCCAGCATCTGCTGCTGTTTGGGATTACAGAGCCCTGGTTCAGGATGGAAGCTGCGCATCTGTTTATTCAAACACTTTTAGCATAACCGTTTCTGCTGCATCAACTGGCGGAACACTCGCAGGAACAACTACAGTTGTTTGCTTAGGCACGGCTAGCGGAACTATTAGCTTAAGCGGACATCGCGGCGCAGTTATCCGTTGGGAAAAAAGGGTCAATGCCGGTACCTGGACAAATATTAGCAGCACTGCAACAACTTACAGTGAAACACCAACAACAGCGGGCAACTGGGAATACAGAGCCCAGGTTAAAAACGGAAGCTGCGTTGCAGTTTATTCAACAACCTTTAGCAAAACCTTTACTGCAAGTTCTGTTGGCGGAACGCTAACAGGAACAAGCGGAGCTCTTTGTTTGGGAAGCGCTACAGGCACTATTAGCTTGAGTGGAAATACAGGTACTGTAGTACGTTGGGAAAAAAGAGTGAATGCCGGAACTTGGACAAATATTACAAGCACCGCTACAACTTACAGTGAAACGCCGGCAACTGCTGGAACTTGGGAGTACCGTGCATTGGTTCAAAACAGCCCTTGCGCATCTGCTTACTCAAGCGTATTCGCAAAAACTGTACAGTCGGCTAGTCTTGGCGGAACCCTGATTGGAACTTTACCTAATGTTTGTGCTGCGCAATCGACCGGAACTATTACTTTAAGTGGGCAGCGTGGAACAGTTTTGCGTTGGGAAAAAAGATTAAATGCAGGGACCTGGACTACCATCAGTTCAACAGCAACGACCTATTCAGAAATTCCTACATCTGTCGGAACATGGGAATACAGAGCTTTGGTTCAAAATAGCCCTTGTGCTTCGGTTTACTCTTCGACCTACACTGTAAATGCCACTACAAATGCCATTGGGTCTTTTTGCCATTGTCCAATTCAGCTGACACTGCCAGTTGTAAACTATCAGGGCAATACGGCTAGTTTTGCCGACAATTACAATCCTGCCGATGTAACACCAAGTTTCACTGGACTTGAGGCAAATGATGCCGTCTTCAGATTCACCATCAGCAGTCGCAGTCTAGTAACTACTAGTTTGGCCGTATCGGGAATATGGGGTAGCCTACTACTCACCACAAACTGTCCCAATCCAACTGTACCAACAACATATATCAACTCTTACCAGCAGTGGAATGGCGGTACAATGACCACCACACTCGATCCTGGAACATATATGCTTTTAGTTTCATCCAATTCTCAATGGACAGCATCTATGCCTTTTACATTGAATATCAGCACAGCTCCAGCGCTAAGAAGCGATGACAATAATAGCCTTGAAATCTCAAATACTGCTTTAAACCTCTCTGTTTATCCCAATCCTGCGAGCGATTTTATCAATATCAATTGCAGCAGTATTCCACAGACAACCAGAATCATTAACGCAAACGGAAATTTGGTTTTGGAACAACATAATTTGACAAGCACTCAAATTACTATGCCCGTTCATCAGCTTCAGACAGGACTTTATTTCATACAAGCAATAGGCTCTGATGGAACTATTGAAAGCGTAAGCTTTATTATAAATAATTAAAAATCATTATATTATTAACAGAGCGATTGAGACAATCCTGTTAAAAATATTATTTACATTTCAAAAGAGCTACCTGCGGGTGGCTCTTTTTATTTTTAAACCTCATTTTGTCAAACTATTTTTGTAACTTTGTATGATAAGAGGTTTAGACCTATGTGTAATATGAAGTTTGGAAAATTGGGTAAAATAGATGGTGTTGATTTTACAATGCCGGCAACCCCTACTACTACAGCTAAGATACTGACTAATTTAGCATCAAACAACACTCAACCACTCGTATATTCTGGTTGTACTGGTTGGTCTATGAAAGAATGGCAGGGCAGTTTTTATCCCCAAAATGCTAAATCACAGGATTTCCTCAGACATTATGCTCGTCAGTTCAATACCATTGAATTAAACAGCACTTATTACAGGATTCCTGATAAAAAAACTGTTGAACGATGGTTTGATCAGACTGGTTCTGGTTTTAAATTTGCACCTAAAATTCCACAGATTATAAGCCACAGCGATGATTTATCCCTCAAAGAAACCTATATCGAAAGTTTTGCAGAGGCAATCATTGGATTGGGCGACAGACTTGGAACTTCGTTTTTGCAATTATCTCCCAGTTTTTCACCTCGACATCTAAGAATACTGGAACAATTTCTAAAGAGATTTCCTGTTGAAATTCCTCTTTCTGTAGAAATTAGAAATGAAAACTGGTTTGTGGAAAAAGATATGACAAATCTTCAGGAATTGTTGACAGCATACGGAGCTGGGACTGTTTTGAGCGATGTTGCAGGCAGAAGAGATGTTTTACATATGTTTTTGAGCAATGGCACAGCGATGGTACGTTTTGTTGGCAATGAACTGCATCCAACTGATTACAGCAGGTTAGATGCCTGGGTTTTGCGCCTGAAAGAATGGTTTGAAATGGGTCTGAGAGAACTTTATTTTTTTCATCATCAGGACAACAATCTACTTGCGCCTGAAATGACGATTTATTTTAATAAAAAACTGAATGAAAGTTTGGGCACAACACTAAACATCCCCATTAAACACAGTAATACACAGTTGAGCCTATTTTAAATTTGATAATCTTATGAGATTTATAGTAATTATATGCCTTGTTTTTCTTAGCTATTCTGTAGTCAATGCTCAGGTAAAGCCTAAAAACAACAGTAAGGAAGTTAAAAAAACCGATCAATCAAAAGATACAAAAAAAATCTCCGCCTTCTCGCCAGATTCACTTTTCGTTGTGCTCAAAGGAGAAGGGACATATATCAGACATAAGGTTAAAAAGTCTGAAACGGTTTATAGCATAACACGCTTTTATAACAGCGAAATAGAAACCCTTAAACGCTATAACAGCGACCTGGAAAAAGAAGGCTTGAAAGAAAACCAATGGATTATTATACCAATCAACCCCAAAGTTTTGGTATTAACCAAAGGAAAGGATTTTAAACAAGAAAATCATTTAAAAGTGTATTACACTGTTTTACCAAAAGAAACTATGTTTGCTATTGCAAAAGGACATTTTGATGTCAGTGTAGAAGAATTACAAAAAAGAAATGCTTTAAAAACAACTGACCTGAGCGTTGGTCAACAATTGCATATAGGCTGGCTTTCAAAAGCTGGAATTCCAGACTCATTGAATCGCTTGCCATGGTTGAGTTCGGCTCTTGGGGAAGAAAACAAAAGACTAAAGAAAAAATATGACGCTGCTGTACTCGAAGGCGCCAAAGAAATAAAACAAGAAGGCAAGGCTGTTTGGCCAAAGGATAAGCAGATGGGCACCGGGAAAAATTTATACATATTACATTCCGAGGCCAAAGAAGGCTCTGTTGTACGAATCGAAAATCCTATGACTGAACGTGTTATTTATGCCAAAGTCATTGGAAAAGTTCCTGATACTGAATTTGCTGAAGGTTCTGTTGCTATGTTATCAAATACAGTTGCAAAAGTTTTGGGTGTATTGGATTCGGCAGTATTTTTAAAAATTCAATATTTAAAAACACCATAGCAAGTTGTTGAATTACAATATATTAAACTTTTTAACAATCAATCAACAGACCAATTGTTTAAAAAATTTCAAACAATTGGTCTATTTTGTTAAACAAAACAAGATTTTCGCAGTTATATTTGCATAATCCTAATATTTTAAACCCATCGTTTTAATGTCTAAAAAAGTAATTGTCATTGGTTCCGGATTTGCTGGTCTATCGGCAGCCTGTCACCTTGCTAAAAAAGGGTATAATGTAACTGTGCTCGAAAAAAACGAAGTACCTGGTGGCCGCGCCCGTAAGATGGAAGTCGATGGCTATCATTTTGATATGGGCCCAAGCTGGTATTGGATGCCTGAGGTTTTCGAAAACTTTTTTGGACATTTTGGCAAAAAAGTTTCAGACTATTACGAACTAACAAGATTGGACCCTGCATATAAAATTGTATTCGGCAAAAATGATGAATTGACAGTTCCAGCCGGCATGAAAGAACTTCGCGAGCTTTTTGAATCTTACGAAACTGGAAGTGCCCTAAAGCTTGACCAATTTCTGAAAGAGGCTGCTTATAAATACAAAGTGGGAATGGGAGAATTTGTGCACAAACCAGGTCTATCTTTAATGGAATTTGCAGATACAAGGGTACTTTCTTCTATGTTTCGGCTGCAAATGCTCACTTCTATGTCAGCTCATGTTGAAAAGCTTTTCAAAAACGAAAAACTGAGAGAACTTTTAAAATTTCCTGTGCTTTTCTTAGGTGCTACACCCGAAGATACTCCAGCCATGTACAGCCTCATGAATTATGCCGACTTGGAACTCGGTACCTGGTTCCCAAAAGGCGGTATGTATAAAATTGTGGAAGGCATGTTAGCACTTGCTTCCGAATTGGGTGTCAAAGTGCTCAGCGCTCAAAATGTCAAAAAAATTGTAGTAAATAACGGAAAAGCAACTAAGGTAACAACTGAAAGTGGTGATTTCGAAGCGGATATAGTTGTTGGCGCTGCCGATTATCATCATGTTGAACAACATCTTTTAGATCCTGAACACAGGGTTTATAATAAAAAGTACTGGGACAAAAGAACCATGGCGCCATCCTCGCTCCTATTTTATTTGGGTGTGAATAAAAAATTAGATAATCTGCTGCACCATAATTTATTTTTCGATGAGGATTTTAAACAGCATGCTGTTGAAATTTATAAAAAACCCATCTGGCCAAGCAAACCCCTGTTTTACGCTTGCTTAGCTTCTAAAACCGACCCAAGCTGCGCACCCGAAGGACATGAAAATTTGTTTTTACTGATACCTACAGCACCGGCACTTGAAGACAAAGAAGAAACCAGAGAATATTACTATAATGTTGTAATGGACCGTCTTGAAAATTTAAGCGGTCAAAGTATCAGAGCGCATGTCGATTATAAAATGAGCTATGCACATAGCAACTTTATCAGCGATTACAATGCTTACAAAGGCAATGCCTATGGACTTGCCAACACGTTGAAACAAACAGCTTTCCTAAAACCAAAGCTACGCAGTAAAAAAGTTTCAAATCTTTATTATGCCGGTCAACTCACTACTCCCGGACCAGGAGTACCACCTTCTCTCATATCAGGTGAGGTGGTGGCCAATGAAATCTTCAAAGCTATTAAACCCTAAACTACTAAATAATTAGGCTATGAATCATCTCGAGCTCTATTCAAAAACCTGTCACGAGTGCAGTGGACTTATCACAAGACGTTACAGTACTTCATTTTCATTGGGCATAAAAATGTTCGATAAAAAGTTTCGTAAGCCAATTTACTCAGTTTATGGCTTTGTAAGATTTGCCGATGAAATTGTAGATACTTTTCACGATCACAACAAAAAAGAGCTGTTAGATCGCTTCAGAGAAGAAACCTATCGTGCCATTGAGGAAAAAATCAGCCTCAATCCGGTTTTACATGCTTTTCAGGAGGTTGTCAACGAATATGGAATTGAGCGTGAACTAATCGATGCATTTTTGTACAGTATGGAAATGGATTTGCATTTTCACAACTACGAAGACAGTCTGTACAAAAAATACATTTACGGATCGGCCGAAGTTGTAGGATTAATGTGCCTGCGAATTTTCTGTTATAATAAAGAAGGCATGTATGATGAACTAAAGGAAACTGCCTGCGCATTGGGTTCTGCTTTTCAGAAAGTAAATTTCTTGCGTGATATGAGAAGCGATTTCGACGAAAGAGGCCGTGTATATTTCCCTGGTGTTGATTATACAGCATTCAACGATCAGATAAAAAAAGAAATTGAAGCCGACATACAACAAGACTTCGACATGGCTTACCAAGGCATTATTCGCCTCCCACAGGGTTGTAGATTTGGCGTTTATGTTGCTTACCGATACTACCAGAAGCTTTTCAATAAAATAAAAAAATCACCCGCCAAAAAAGTAACTGAAGAGCGCATCCGAATTCCAAACAGAAGTAAAATCTATATTTTGGGTAAGTCTATTATCAGGGCTCAACTCAATATGTTTTAAAGTAACCCCTATTTTTAATGATAAGGCAAAATAAATTTAATTTTTCTTTGGCAGCACTCATCCTAATGGGTCTGCCACTTTTGTGGATAGGCATCCTCTTATTCACGAGTTCAATAAATTTCGATCCCGAAGCATCAAAAGATGTCTTTCGATTTTCATTGCAACTCCACTTTGGAGAGACAAAATGGTGGTACCTGATGATAAATTTAGGTGCAATCTTCTTCCCTTTTGTCCTATCATTCGACAAAAAGGTTCATTTCTACAAAAAATGGAAATTCCTTTTTCCGGGAATCGCTGTAAATGCTGCGCTATTTATAACCTGGGACATTATTTTTACAAATGCAGGAATATGGGGTTTTAATGATCGCTATGTAAATTTCATAATTTTGGGATTACCCCTAGGAGAATGGCTCTTTTTTTTGACCGTTCCTTATGCTTGTGTCTTTGTTCATGAGTGCCTGCTTTGCTACTTTAAATCAGACCCTTTTAAAAAATTCGACAAAGCAATACTCATTACTCTTATTGTTTTATTTGCAGGAATGGGCCTTATCAATATTTTCAAAGCATATACCGCATGGACCTTTCTATTGAGTGCCGCATTCTTGATTTTACATCTTTTATTTATACCAAATACTTATAGAACAAGATTTTACATCGCCTATTTCGTATCGCTAATACCATTCACACTTATAAATGGCATACTTACTGGCGGATATAATGAAGAACCTGTGGTGATTTACAATAACAGCCACAATCTTACTTCACTAATCGGTTTCCGTTTCTTCAGCATTCCTTTTGACGATTTTATCTATGTATTCTTAATGATGCTTATTACAGTTACAGTGTACGAGTACCTCCGTAGAAAAAACAAAACAGTTCCGCAAGAATAATCTTACGGAACTGTTTGTTAAAGTTCATCACTCAGTATTAGTGCATATAATTTCTGAGTGCGATTGTCAATTTTTGAAGTTTCTTATAATTTACAGAGTATAAAATCTGTTTGCCGTAGCGCTTTGATGCTACCAACTCACTATTTCTCAAAATTCTGAGATGTTGAGAGGTGATAGACTGTTCAAGACCCAAGGAATTATAAATGTTGTTAACACTTGTTCCTGGATTTTTGTCAATATAATCCAATATTTTCAGCCTTAAGTTATGAGTAATTGCCCTTAAATGATCGGCAGCCGAACATAGTTTATTTTCATGAATAACATTGGCCAAAGTAGAAGGCCGTTCCTTTTTGATTTTTTTGGTTAACATGGCGAACTTGGTTTTGGTATGTTATCAAATTAATTCATCAATAAAAGATGCAATTCGCTCAAGCTGTAGTTTATTTAAACTGTAGTAAATAAACTTTCCATCGCGAGAATAATCTACAACACCCGATTTTCTAAGGATTGCCAAATGTTGTGAGGCCACCGATTGCTCTACCTTAAGTTTCAAATAAAGCTCTGTAACGGTTAATTTTCTATCATCTGAAAGAATATCAATAATCTTTTTTCTCAGATCATGCTCCAATGCTCTAGTTGTAAGCATCATTTTCCTCAAATCTGGAAATTTGACCTCAATTTTTTCATTTCCGCCGTTGAATTCTATTAGCTCTGTTTTGTTAGTTTTGGACATTTTTGCATTTGGTTTACTCATTATCAGATAATAGTAAAACTTCAAAAATTAAATAATGTTTAAAATTTATATTCTTTTTTTTAAATTTTAATAAACAAAACCAATCTACGGTGGGGGTCTCAATGTATAATTGAAAAGAATAGCCTATTCTTATCTGGAATTCAAAAATTATGTAATTTTAGAATTATTATTTCTCCAAAAAATGGCTTAATTTGTCACCTGATTTAAGTCCTCTCTAAGATTAAAATCAATTTATTTGAATTATGAACTTGACTACTTTTTAAGATCTGTTCCACAAAATTCAAAAATATTCGTTTTGAAAATAAAATCATTTTAATAAATATCAAACCCATAATTTATGAACTTGTATTTCACAAGGCTTAAAGGTTTTATAGCGCTAATAGCATTATTTTTATTGTTCAACAATTCTGCAAATGCCTCCCACTTTATGGGCTTCGACCTTACCTATAGCTGTATAGGTCCTAACCAGTACAGAATTGTATTAAAGGCTTACAGAGATTGTAATGGTATTGATCTTTCTGGAACCTTCTCGGTCAATTACAGATCGGCAGCCTGTGGAGTCAATGCCACTATAACATTATCTAGAACAAGTGAAGCAGATATTACGCCACTCTGCCCTTCTCAGAGCAGTGCCTGTAACGGAGGCAGCGGTCCTGTAGGAGTTGAACTACATGTGTACGAAGGAACACTTACATTGCCCCCAGGCTGTAGCGACTGGATCTTATCAAGTTCGCAATGTTGCAGGAATAATATGATCACAAACCTGACAGGTCCGGGAAGCAATGATATTTATGTGGAAACCCGAATAAATAATACGGTAACACCTTGTAACAGTTCTCCAGTTTTTGCCAGCGAACCCACACCTTTTACCTGTGTCAATCAAACAGTTCGTTATCAACAGCTTGCAACCGACCCCGATGGCGACTCACTTGTTTATTCACTTGTAAACTGTCAGAATGCATCTGGCAGTAATGTAACTTATGCCGGAGGATTTAACGGAACTACACCGCTTACAGTACCAATTTCGCTCGATCCTGTTACAGGAGAATTAACATTCACAGCAAATACGTCTCAGGTTGCGGTTATTTGTGTGCGGGTCCGTGAATTCCGCAACGGAGTTTTCATTGGCGAGATTGTTCGCGATATGCAGTTTGTTATTCAAAACTGTAATAATATTTTACCAACCGTAACAGGTGTAAATGGCTCTTCAACCGTTTTCGATACTGCCACCTGTGCAGGGAGTACCCTATGTTTCGACATTAATGCAAGTGACCTCAATACCGCAAATAATATAACCTTAACCGCAAACGGGCTTCCCCCCGGAGCAACTTTTACCATAACAGGAACAGGCAATAATCGTGTTGCAAGATTCTGCTGGACTACCACTGTTGCCGACATTGGAACACATGTTTTCTCTGTGAATGCAGTAGATGATGCCTGTCCTTTTCCGGGACAAAATTCTAGAGCTTATACCATTGTAATTTTACCCAATCCAAACCCACCTGTTAATGCAGGGCCCGATGTTTCGCTCTGCGCTGGTCAGTCAACGCCCTTAAATGCAACAACTACAGCTTTGAACGGAGTGAGTTTTACATGGACACCGGCAGTAGGCTTATCTACTACTACAGGAGCCAGTACCACTGCAACTCCGCCAGGAACAACCAATTACACGGTACAATTATTATACAGCGACGGTTGCTCATCGACAGATGATGTAAGGGTCTCAATTCTTGCTGATCCTATTGCAAACGTTAATCCTAATAATGGAAATGTGTGTGCCGGAGAAAACTTCAGTCTCATCGGCTCTTCAGATGCTGTGGGCAATACCTTTCAGTGGTTCGACCCCTCCAACGTTTCATTGGGCACAGGAACTGTAACAGGAGCTTTTTCAACAATTGTTTTAACAGTTCCAACCGCACCAGGTTCTTATAATTATACCGTAAGGGTTACTAATCCTGTGACAGGCTGTTCAAGCGATGCAATCGCTACTCTGGTGGTCGGTTCTCCCCCACCCTTACCCAGTTGTGTCAATATTTATGCATCTACTACGGGAGTTGCAGGCGCAGCTGGCTCACAGGCAGCACCAACTACACTGGCAGATGCACTCACTCGTGCCCGTTGTCAAAATGCTGTGATTAAACTGGCTACAGGAACCTATAACATTGATAATGGTTTATTTTTGAGCAGTTTTGTAACCATCGAAGGTGGCTTTCTACAGGCATCGGCCTGGACAAAAACATCTACCCCTGGTGCAACAACGATTAATAGAACTGTTGCCAATCCTGAAGGTCCGGCGAATGGTCAGCGACTGGTTGCTTTTTATGGCAATTCAGTAAGTGGTTTCCGTTTACAGGATATCACAATTACCACAGCAGCAGGTACTGCAGGAACTGGCATGTCAACCTATGGCCTACATTTGACAAATTGCGCAAATTATAATATTGTAAGAACTCAGATTTTACCTGGTGCAGCAGGCTCTGGTGCAGCAGGAGTTGCCGGATCGAATGGATCTAACGGTTCAAACGGAACAACTGGAGGGGGGCCTCAATGTACATGCAGTTTAGGTACAGACAATGCAGGATCAGGCGGAAACGGGGGAGTTGCTGGTGCAGGTGGTGCAAATGGTGCCCCAATAGGAGGAGCTGCTTCTGGGGGAGCTCCCGGTGGTCGTGGAGGAGATGGCAGGCCTGATAATACCAGCGCAGCTGGTTTTGCAGGAAATGCAGGAAGTGTTGCTGCCGGCGGTGGTACAGGTGGTACAGGTGGTACAGGTGGAAATCAGGATGGTAATGGAAATAGTACCTCTAATGTAGGAAATGGCAACGTTGGCGGTGCAGGAACTCCCGGAACTAATGGAACCACAGGTACAAGTACATTTGTCGCAGGTTTCTTTGTTCCCGGAGCAGGCACTAACGGTACTTCTGGTACAGGTGGTGGCGGTGGTGGCGGCGGCGGCGGCGCTGCGCGCGATACAGACAATTGTGACGCAGCTGGCGGCGGCGGATCAGGTGGTGGCGGCGGCGGCGGTGGTGGCGGAGCCGGCAGTAGAGGCTTTGGAGGAGGCGGCTCCTTTGCTATTTATCTCTTTAATAATGGTGCTGCAGGTAATTTAATACAATCACGCGTAATTGCAGGTGCCGCAGGTACTGCAGGAAATGGTGGAAATGGCGGAAATGGTGGAAATGGTGGAATTTCAGCTATTGGAAATGGCTGTACAAATGGAGATACTGATGGCAATAGGGGTGGATCAGGCGGTTCTGGAGGAGTAGGTGGAAGAGGCGGTAATGGAGGAAATGGATCTGACGGGGTATCTGAAAACGTTAGATTAGATGGCGGTACACCTTTAACAACTAGTGACATTGCATTCAATCTCGCTGCCCAAACAGTTATTCAAGCCTCTAACGTAAACTGTACCAATACAAATGTTTCTTTCCAGGACATGGGAGCAACAGGCTCTATCTGGGATTTTGATGCAATAACCAACTTTGCAGTTCCAGCTACTAGCGCTGCAAATCCGGGCATCACACAATTTACAAATATCGATCGTTACACAGTTGGCTTAGGTGCCAATATCTATAGCGGTTTTCACAATGTTGCTTTCTCACAAAGTACAATCCCACAAATTGCAACGGACGCTAATGTATTGGGTACCGATACATTCCAGCTCTGCCAGGGCAACTTTGCATCTTTTGAAAGTTTGGCTTTTGGTGACACTTATACTTGGAATTTCAATGGAGCAATTGCAAATCCAGGTAATGTAAGGATAACCCCTTCAACTCAATTTAATACCCCAGGATTCTTTACGGTGACTTTGGGATTGTTTACCGATTGCTGCGGACTCTCACCTGTAGATACGGTTTATCTTTATGTCGATCCATTGCCCACGGTGACGGGTTCAGGCAACGTAGCAATCTGTCAGGGCAATTCTACAACTTTAACACTAAACGGATTGGCAGCTACCGACTCTGTAGTTTGGTCTCCAACAACAAACGTCATAGGACAAACTGCAAATTCAATAACAGTTGATCCGGCAGCAACTGAATTATACACAGCGACAATTTATTCCCAGGTTCCTACCAATGGAGTACTGCGCATCAGCTGTCCAATCACCATAAATTTTAATGTTACGGTTAATAATAACCCCAGCATTAGCTTTGCTGGAACTTCACCAACATGTAACAATAATGGCTCGGTAACTGCTACTGCATCCGGCACACCGGGTAATTTCAATTTCAACTGGTCGAACGGAAGCAGTACACTCAACAACACTGTTTCTACGATAAATTCTGTACCTGTCGGCCTCTATGAAGTTACGGCTACAAGTAATAGTACAGGATGTTTTGCCATTGATAGTTTCTTCCTCTTGCCGGGTCCTGGAGCTCCCAGTATCTTCCTGCAAAACAATGTTCCAGCAGGATGTAGTAATAATCAGGGTATCGCTACAGTCAATACAGTTGGCGGAACTGCCCCATTCAGTTATCTTTGGAGTACAGGACAAACAACTACTACCCGTACCGGACTTAGCGGTGGCACTTACAGTGTAACCGTTACCGACAATAATGGATGTACTTCAAATGTCGATATTACAATTTTTGCGCCTAATCCAGTTTTTGTAAATGTTATAAACACCATCAATCCAGGTTGTCGAAACATTGGCCTCATAGAAGTTGAAGGCAGCGGTGGAACAAGTAGCATTTCTTATCTTTGGAATAATAATGCAACCACAACAACCATCAGTGCGCTTTCTGCCGGAACTTACTCAGTTACCGCAACAGACATCAATGGCTGTTCTGCAACGCTTACACAGCTGCTTAATGCAGTAACAACAAACCCTACACTTGCACCCTCTGTATCTGCTCCGATCGCCTGTTTTGGTGGCACTGCATCGATTACGGCTGGCGCTGCGAATGGTCAATTGCCATTTACCTATACATGGTCGGGTGGCTCATCTGCTACTTTCCCAACCAATCAGGATGTCGTAACAGGAGCTACTGCTTCAACTTACGGAATTACAGCAACTGATGGCGGCGGCTGTTCGGTTACATCAACTGTTACCGTTACTCAGCCTGCACAATTAACTGTAAACGCTGACAGCATCAATGTACTTTGTTTCGGCCAGTCAACGGGTTCACTTAGTTCTGTTGTAAATGGCGGTACGATCCC
>CANETR010000007.1 GCA_947441325.1 Saprospiraceae bacterium | reverse complement strand
GCTTGTACATCCGTTTTGGTCAGTTGCCGTTATTGAGTAAACTCCGGCTGATAATCCACTGATATTGGCAGTTGTTCTACCATTTGACCAGGCAAAATTGTACAAACCAGATCCACCACTGATATTTGAATTGATTAGAGCTGTATTTTGACCAAAACAAAGCACATTCGTTTGGCTAGCAATGCTTGCGTTTAAAGCAGCAGATGGGCCAGTAATAGTGGTCGTATTGATTGAATTGACCGTACAGCCATTGGCATCGCTTACCAGAACGTTGTAAGTTCCCAGCGGCAACCCTGAAATACTATTTGTAGTATTTCCTGTATTCCAAAGATAGGTATAAGTGCCTGAACCCCCATTTGCCGTCACAGTTGCAGCGCCGCTGCTGTTACCAAAACAAAGCACATTTGTCCTGTTTATACTTGAGCTTAAAGGAAGCGTAGGTCCGTTTATAACCACATTTAGTCCAACCACGGTTGTTGTACAACCATTGGCATCACTTACAGTGGCATTGTAAGACCCAGCCCCAAGTCCAGTTGCTGTTTGACCATTTTGTATGGGCGAAGTACTCCAGCTATAGTTATAGCTATTAGAACCTCCAGCTGCAGAAATTGTCGCTGCACCAATATTTACGCCAGCACAAAGCACATTTGTTTGCGCACTGACAAAGGCAGATAGCGGTGCTGTGGGTGAAGTTATAGTTACAGTACTTTGAGATGTAATTGTACAGCCATTTTGATCTGACACTGTAACCCTGTAAACACCTGCAGCCAAACCATTTGCTGTTGCTGAAAACTGTGGCGGTGAGCTATTCCAAAGATAGGTATAATTTCCGCTTCCGCCCGATGCTAAAACAGTGGCAATTCCGCTTGATTCTCCAAAACAAAGTACATTTGTCTGCGATTGCAAAGCAGTGCTTAGCGCAGAAGAAGGTCCGCTGATAGTGACTGATGCAGTGGCAGTTAGGGTACATCCATTATTATCTGAAACGGTTACGCGATGTACACCCGCTGGCAATGCAGTTGCTGTGCTGCCTGTCTGTCCATTTGACCAAATAAAATTGTATGAGGCACTGCCTCCATTAGCAGCTACAGTTGCAGCTCCCGCGGATGATCCAAAACAAAGATTATTAGTTTGTGTACTGATGCTTGCAGACAAAGCTGTAGAAGGTCCACTGATTGTCACTGACGCTATAGAATTTACCGTACAACCATTGGCGTCCGTTACCGTGACCCTATGAATTCCGGTTGAGAGATTATTTGCTGTAGCATTAGTCTGACCATTTGACCAAATAAAATTGTAAGCGCCGCTGCCTCCACTAGCTGCAACAGAAGCTGTACCGACAGCATTTCCGAAACAAAGATTATTGGTCTGTGCAGAAATTGACGTACTTAAAGCTGTTGAAGGACCGCTAATGGTTACTGTTGCTATTGCATTGACTGTACAGCCATTTGCATCACTTACCGTAACGCGTGCTGTGCCTGTCGCTAAATTATTTGCAGTTGTATTTGTCTGACCATTCGACCAGATATAATTATAAGTGCCACTACCACCTGTTACACCTACGCTAGCAGTGCCATTATTTGAACCAAAACAGAGATTGTTGGCCTGGGCTGATATAGAAGCATTTATAGCTGCAGATGGGCCGCTAATGGTTACTGTTGCTATTGAAGTTGATGTACAACCATTGGCATCAGATACAGTAACATTATAAAAACCATTAGTTAAATTATTGGCAGTTGTACCTGTCTGTCCGTTTGACCACAAATAATTAAAACTGCCAGTTCCACCACTTGCACTTACTATTGCGCTGCCATTATTCTTACCAAAACATAGATTGTTGGTCTGTGAGCTAATGGCCGAATTTAGGGCCGAGGCAGGACCTGTAATTGTTACTGTAGCTATTGATGTCAAAGTACAGCCATTAGCATCAGAAACAGTTACTCGATGTGTACCATTTGATAAATTATTTGCGCTAGTTCCTGTTTGTCCATTGGACCAGATATAATTGTATGCGCCGCTACCACCTGATGCCGTAACTGTTGCAGTTCCTGCAGTTGATCCAAAACAAAGATTATTGCTTTGTGCTGTGATGGAAGAATTTACAGCAGCAGAAGGGCCACTTATAGTAACAGAAGCAATAGCAGAAGTTGTACAGCCATTGGCGTCAGAAACGGTTACCCTATGAGTGCCGACTGAAAGACCTGATGCAGTAAAAGCAGTCTGTCCATTTGACCACAAATAATTGAAAGTTCCACTCCCTCCAGCTGTAGCAACGCTAGCTGTTCCGCTTGAAACACCAAAACAGAGTACATTGGTCTGGCTGTTTATTGAAGCGCTGAGTGCTGCCGATGGACCAGTTATTGTAATATTTACGGCAGCTGTACAACTGTTGTCATCTGTCACAGAAGCAACATAAACACCAGCTGTAAGATTTGTTGCAGTGCTACCTGCTTGTCCGTCGGACCAATCGAAAAAGTAGGTCCCTACACCACCGGAAGCAGAAACTGTTGCGGCGCCTAAATCTCCAAAACAAATGACATTGGTCTGACTCTGAGCTGTGATGGCCAAAGGTTGAGAAGGCCCACTCACTGTTGCTGAAGAAACAAAAACACAATTATTGGCATCACTCAGTGTGAGGGTATAAACACCGGATACGAGACCTGTGATGGATGCTGTTGTAGCCCCATTCGACCAATTGTAACTGTATGAACCTGTACCACCGCTTGCCGTTACCTCTGCAAAACCATTGGTTTGCCCAAAACATAATATAGCGCCTGTATTAAAGCTTGTATTCAGTGCAGCAGATGGTTCTGCAATGCTAACACTGCGTGTAATTGTACATAAATTTGCATCCGTTACAGTCAGAATATAATTTCCAGCACTCAGGCCTGTAATGGAAGCGCTTGTTCGTCCATTCGACCAGTTGAAACTGTAAGGAGCGCTGCCACCTGTAGTTGTAATTGAAATAGCCCCGGCATTAGCTCCAAAGCAAAGCACATTTGTCTGACTACTAATATTGCTGTTTAGTGCAGCAGATGGTCCAGTAATTGTAACACTACGAGTGCTGACACAATTATTGTCATCGGTCACTGAAACGGTGTAAACAGCTGGAGTAAGGCCACTGGCAGTTGGGCCACTTTGCCCGTCTGACCAATCATAGAAAAAAGAACCTGTACCTCCAGAAGCCGAAACAGTAGCTGAACCTTGTTGCCCGAAACATATTACATTGCTTTGGCTGTTCAAATTCAACACTAAAGGTGCTGCTGGCTGGGTTATTGTTATCGATCCAATTTCTTCACAAGAGTTAGCGTCAGTAACTGTAACAGTGTAAACCCCTCCACTCAGGTTATTTAATGCAGCTGTCTGTTCACCGTTCGACCAATTGTAAAAATACCCGGGTGTTCCGCCTGATGCGGAAACAAAAGCATAGCCTGGGTCGCCAAAACAAAGCACATTATTTCCACTGATTGAAATACTCAAGGGGCTTGCCGGTTCTGTAATTTCGATAGTTGAACTTATTGTACAGCCCACAGCATCTGTAGCTGTAATGCTGTAAGTACCTGCTCCAAGATCGAACTGATTTAATGTGGTGGCACCATTTGACCATACAAAGTTAACTGGGTCTGTACCCCCTGCAATGGTTACTGTAATAAAACCTGTAGAATCACCGAAACAATATATATTATCGAAAGAAATTTCAAGAACAGGACCTTGTACGGGTGGGTTTAATGTTTCAGGCAATGATGGAATAGAGGTACATCCAGAATCGCTTGTAACTGTAAAGGCATAAGTCCCCTGATCAAGATTTGGAAAAACGCCTACTGTACCCGAACCGTTAACAAAACCACCATTAAGCGATTCTGAAATTGTCCAGTTTCCTGATGGGAGTCCTGAAAAATAAACTATACCGGGCTGATTACAATTTGGTTGTGAAAAGGAATCAATAACTGGCGCAGATGGAATTGGATTTACTGTAACATTTAGTGGTGTAGATGCAACGGTACAACCTAAATCAGTAATAGAAACAGTATAAGTGCCGCCTGAATTTACATTTATCGACTGTGTAGTAGCGCCGTTCGACCATAAATAGGCAGGAGCAGCAGAGGATGTAAGCGTTACGGATGCGCCGCTGCAAAATGAAATTGGTCCGCCTGCACTTATTGTTGGCGCGGCAGGAGTTTGATTGTATGTGATACGAATCTGACCATTTGCTCCATTACCACCTGTTCCTTGTGAAATGCCATCAAAAATGCCGCCACCGCCACCTGCTCCTGGAACTTGTCCGGCAGAGCCAGAAAGACCTCCGCCACTACCTCCCGATCCACCATTGGCTCCGGCTCCGCCATTGCCACCACTAACTGCTGTTCCATTAGTACCATTGGCACCATTTGATACACCCGAAGAACATCCTAAACCTCCATTTCCTGGACTTAAATTCCCCAAAGCAGCACCCTGTCCACCTGAAGAGCTAAAAATATCGAAAATAGAAGCCTGGCCGTTTCCACCGTTATTTCCTTGTACTGCTATACCTCCGGCTCCAATAGTATAGTTAAAATTTTGTCCCGGAGCGACAGCAATTGTATGACTGTTATAGCAAGCTCCCCCACCACCACCGCCACCTTGTCCAAGCGAGCCTCCTCCGGCGCCACCGCCACCCCAGATTTCAACTGTGATGGAGCTTACGCCACATGGTACGGTCCAATCAGCTGAACCAGCGGAATTAAATGTTAGAGTAGTTTGAGCATATGTGCCTGACAGCAATAAAGACAGTAGGGCTACTTTGAAAACCACCAGTTTTCCAAGGGAAGTTCTTAATGTCATATTTAGGGTAGTGTTTCGCTTGGTGTATTGTCAACTTTCGCCATCCAAATTCAATAAAAAAATTTCAAACTCGGCTGATAACACAAAGGGGAAATAGTATTAAAGTCCGGAATTTACTGTTATCAAAACATGCAACTTAACTAACATCTTAATAATGATGTCAATACAGCATAATACTTAATAGTGTAGTTCCCAAACAAGGTCTTTCTAAGTTCAAATATAAAAATATTTGCCAATATATGACCTTTAAGTGCGCTATTTTTTGAACTTAGTTGATAGAAGTCACCTAGAAGTTGCTGCTTAGAACTAAAAAATGATTAGCATCTATTTGCTTTGTTTAAAAAACCATTCTCGCAATTCGGGCGCTTCTTCGGGCATTAAGCGACCGGCCTGAAGCAATCGCAGTTGTCTTCTGAGCAATGCCTCATTGAATCTTTTGTGTTCCTCAGCAGTAAGGGGCAATACTTCGGGAACATCGCATGGTTTTTTGCTATCGTCTTCTACAGCTACAAAGGTAAAGTAAGCATCGTTGCATCTACGGCTGTTACCGCCCTTTATGTCAGATGAAAACACTTCAACATAAACCTCGACAGAGGTGCTGAAAGCTCTTGTAACTGAACATTCAATTGTTATGACATCTCCCAGCGGTATCGGTTTTTGAAAGGACACGGAGTCAACACTTACGGTTACAACATATTTTTCGCAATGCTTGCCTGCGCAAATCCCTGCTGCAATGTCCATCCAACGCATGAGATTTCCGCCCATCAGATTATTGATTGGATTTGTATCATTGGGCATAATCATTTCAGACATGATTGTACGAGATTCTGATACTTTTTTAGCTCTTCTGCTCATAATATTTGATAAGTTTCAAATTTTAATTTTATTTACTTTGAATTTGGGCTTTTCTTATCGAAATTTGCAGGATAAAAGTAAGGACTTGTGCTGAACTTTTTATTATTTCTGTAAAAATCGTCTTAAATCATCACTTATGCGAAGGCTATCCAGATTCTTGGCTTTAACTTTTCTAATTTTCTTCTCCTGTCAGAATTCCAAAGAAAAGCAGCCTGGTTCGCAACCTCTAACAGATCCAAAAATTGATTCCCTGTACAAACTCGTTGTTGCCAAACACGATGAAGTAATGCCCAAAACTTCAGATATTTCCAAATTAACACAACAATTACGTAAGCGACTTGAAATCGAAAAATCTGAAACTGAAAAAGAAAAAATATTGAATCTTTTGGCAGGTTTACAGTCGGCCAATGATGCCATGTTTGATTGGATGGGGGAATTTAAAGGACTGCACAACAACAAGGAATATTACGAAAAAACCGATGGAAAAGAATTGTCAAATTACCTCAAATCTGAAGAAATTAAAATTGAAAGAGTTGCCAAATTAATGCTCGAAAGCATTGGTTATGCCGAATTATTCCTAAAAGAATCTAAACAATAACATCATACACATGTACAAATATATATCAGCAAGCATACTCGCCGTATTATTCCTATCCTGCAGCGAAAAAACCAAGATTTTACCCATCATGGGAGAAAGGACGCTCGTAGAAAAAACTGTTGACGGAAAAAAGATAATAGATACAGCTTTTCACAAAATCGGCAATTTCAACTTTAAAAATCAGGCCGGTAAAGATATTACAGAAAAATCTGTAGATGGCAAGGTTTACATTGTCGATTTCTTTTTTACTGCCTGCCCATCGATATGTCCCAAAGTTAAATCTCAGATGTTACGGGTTTATAACAAATACAGAAAAACAGACGATTTTTTAATTTTATCTTATACCATCGACCCCAAAAGAGATACAGTTGGGAGACTGGCATGGTATGCCAATAAAATGAATATACAAGCAGGAAATTGGCATTTCCTGACCGGAAAATATGAAAAATTGACACAAATGGCTGCAGAATATTTACTTTCGGCACAGGAAGACCCAGGAGCTCCCGGTGGATTTGATCATAGTGGCCATATAGCACTGATTGACAGAAAGAGACAAATCAGAGGCTTCTACGATGGAACTGACCCTGAAAAAGTAGATCTTTTGATTGAAGATATTGCCATATTGCTCAAAGAAAAGTAGGTTACAGTGAGAGTATTTTTATTTTTTGTGCTCATTTTATGTTTTTCCTGTAACAGTATTGAAACTTATCCGGAAGGAAAAAATTTATATATCAAACATTGTTCAGGTTGTCATGGTCAAAATGGCGAGGGATTGCAAGCGCTTATTCCACCTCTAGCCAAGGCAGATATGTTTTTAGCAGCAGGGCCTTATGCTGCTTGTTGGATTACAAAAGGACTTGAAGGAAAAATTCTGGTTAATGGAATTGAATTTGAAAATGCCATGCCAGCCATAAAAGATCTTAGCGCTATAGAAATTGCCAACATTCTGAATTATACACTCAATTCATGGGGAAACAAACACAGATTTATTGGCCCCGATGAAATTACTAGCATAACTAAAAACTGCCCCTAAATCATGAAAACACTCTCTGAAATTCGACAGGAATTATCTTCAGTTTTATTCAATGCGGAAGAAATTAGATTAGAAAAAGCTTCGAAATACAAGAACGGAGTAATTTTTACCCTCAGTTCGGTATTACTCGGTATTTCATTTTTCGTAATGGCTTTAATGAAATTTTATCCGATTCTTTTTTTTGTTTTAGGCATTATACTTTTACTGGCATCAATTATTGTCTATAATTTCACTGCTTCTAAAGCCCAAAAAGAATATAAAAACCATTTTAAATCAAATATTCTTAAACGTATTGTTGAAACGATGATGCCCGATGTCAATTATCAGGCAGAGCATGGAGTGAATAAAACTGATTTTAACAGCTCACAACTTTTCAGCAGCAATCATAACGTTTACGAAGCTGAGGATTATTTTAGTGGAAAGCATAATGGGGTAAGTTTCGAAATGTCTGAACTAGATGTCAAAAGACGCAGTCAATCTACGTCATACAGTAATGGACAGACAAAAACAACAACCAATACCACCCCAATATTTAAAGGAATTTTCATCATAATCAATTCCAACAAAAGTACTTATGGCGAAACATATATACTGCCGGACAGTGCAGAAAAAATGTTTGGCAATTTTGGTAAATTTTTACAAAAAAGCCTGGGCTCTTTAGCACACAAGGGTTCTATGATATACCTTGAGCAATATCCGGATTTCGAAAAGCACTTTGTGGTTTACTGTACCGAAGAAATTGAATCTCAGAAATTATTGAGTCAAAATCTTATACAATCTATTTTGGATATTTATGCCCGCTGGAAAGTTTTACCGAGTTTTGCCTTCATTCAAAACAAAATATATGTGGCGATGCCCTACAGAAAAGATTTACTAAAAGTTTCGCTACACAAAAGCCTAATTGACAATCAAGAAGAAATTTTACAAAAATTCATTGATGAGACAGCGCTTTGTATGAGCATCATCGATGAATTGAGTAAGGAGATAAATTGATTTTTGCACAAATACGCAAAATAAAATCTTACATAACAACTATTCAATTTTAATCTCAGTTCGTTTTATTATAAACTCTGTTAAAAAAAACCCTTTTAGGAGAATTTTTGTTATTTTAGCGGACGGATTAATAATGAATATGAAAAAATACCTCTTCTGCACCCTTGTCTTGCTGATGTCATTTCTCAGCATCAGCAATAGCTTAAAAGCCACTCACAACAGAGCAGGCGAAATAACCTATCGCCAAATTGGTCCTCTTTCAATAGAAGTTAAAATAACGACTTATACCAAAATTAGTGGCCAGGCAATACATGCCGACAGACCATCTCTTGAAATTCATTGGGGAGACGGTGCTGTAAATACCATTCCAAGAGACAATTTTGTAATGGTACACCCCGACATCAGGAGAAACGAGTACATCGCAACGCATACTTATCCGGGTCCTAATCCGGGTGGACAACCGTACATTATGTGGATGCAAGATCCTAACAGAAACGAGAATATTCTCAACATAAATGGCGGAAATTCTGTAAACGTTGAATTCTATCTTCAAACAGAGGTTTTTCTTTTTGCCACTTCTATTTTTGGCAATAACAGCTCTCCTATCCTTTTAGAGCCTCCTATCGATTTTGGTGTTGTAGGACAAGTTTTTCAACATACACCTAATGGATATGACCCTGACGGGGATAGCGTAGCCTATGAACTAATTGTGCCTGCCAGTAATGTAGCTACTCCTGTGCCTGGCTATCGACTAGTATCTGATGTAGGGCCAGGTCCAAATAACATTTTTACATTCGATGTAAGAACCGGGTTGTTCACTTGGAACGCTCCACAGGTTGCGGGAGAATACAATATTGCTATTTTAGTAAAATCTTATCGAAACGGACTTTATCTGGGTGGCATCGTTAGGGATATTCAAATAGAGATAAGGGATGCACAGAATACGCCACCTCAATTGCAGGTTCCGGAAGAGATTTGTGTTGAAGCGGGCACTTTGATTGAGTTTGATGTCATTGCAACCGATTCAGATTTACCACAGCAGCTAATTACCCTTACTGCAACAGGAGGTCCGCTGGTACTGAGCAGCTCGCCTGCTGTTTTCCCCAATTCAACTGGATTTTCTCCGCTTAATGCTACTTTCCGCTGGCAAACAACCTGTTCTCATATCCAACAACAACCTTATCAATTGGTTTTCAAAGCAAGAGACACCTACACGACCAATGGAGGTCAGGTAGACGCCTCCCTAGCAACCTTTAAGGTGGTGCTTATCAAGGTTATAGGTCCTCCGGTAGAAAATCTTCAGTCAAATGTATCGGCCGGAAATGTAAGATTGAGCTGGGATAGTCCATATGCTTGTACGGGCTCTCCAAATTTCCTTGGATTTTCCGTTTGGCGCAAAAACACCTGCGATGGCTTTACACCCGATACCTGCGAAATTGGCCTTGCAGGCAGAGGATATACAATGCTTAATTTCGGCAGTTTGGTAACCACTGCAAGTGGAGCTTCATACATTTACAATGACAATACGGTTCAACCTGGTGCAATTTACAGTTACAGGATTCTGGCAGAATTTGCTACGCCTTTGGCAGGAACTAATAATTTCGCAGGTCCTGTCTCTGGCAAACCTTCTGCTGAAAAATGCGTTCAAATGGCTCAAGATCTACCTTTGATTACCAATGTTGATGTTGAAACAACAGAATTGACAATTGGCAAAATATTGGTTAAATGGGAAAGACCACAGGCTGATGAATTAGACACGCTTATAAATCTTCCACCTTACAGATACGAGCTATTCCGTTCCGATGATATGCCGGGCAGTAACTTTCAATTGACTCCAATATGGTCATCTCCAGTTTATAACAGTTATACAGCTATCGGCTCTTCAACAGAGATTATCGATTCTTTACTCAATACTACAGAAAAAGCTTACAGCTATCGGGTTGCCTTTTATTCAAACGGAGATACACTTGGATTTACAAATGTTGCTTCCTCTGTATTCTTAACGGTAAGTTCGAGCGACAGAACAAACAATTTGAGTTGGGCTCATAATGTACCATGGACTAATACTCGCTATGTAGTTTATCTCGAAACACCAACAAGCAGTGGAACTTATACAGTATTAGATACAGTTAGCGTTCTAAACTATGCCCACAATGGTCTAAATAATGGTGAAAACTATTGCTATTATATAAAAAGCATAGGCAGTTATGGAATTCCGGGCATTCCTGATCCTTTGTACAATAAATCGCAGATTGCCTGCGGCACTCCAATTGATACTTTGGCTCCCTGCCCTCCTATTGCAGTCGCTTCTATTTCAGGCTGTGAGAGATTTACAGACGATGCCTATGAACAAGGCCGTGGACTTTGTGAAGGTTTCATCATGGAAGCAGATATGATGTTTAATGAAATTAAGTGGCAAAAATCTGATGACACCTGTGCATGGGACGTTGCCGGTTACAGACTCTATTTCTCTCCTTTCTGCAATGGACAGTATGAATTGGTGATGGAGTTTACAAATCTTTCTGATACAGTATATCAGCATCAGCCTTCCGGTGGAAACTTAGCCGGATGTTATTATGTAACTGCGGTCGATTCTATTGAAGGAACTGCGGGTGGCAATGAAAGTTCACCAAGCGCAATTGTCCAAACCGACAACTGTCCATTTTATGAATTACCAAATGTATTTACACCCAATGGTGACAATGCCAATGATTTGTTCAGACCCTGTCTGCCTTACCGATTTATCAGAAACGTAGATTTCAAAGTTTTCAACCGCTGGGGACAAATGGTATTTCAAACCAATGACCCTGAAATCAGCTGGAACGGTACAGACCAGGGCAGCGGAAAATTACTTGCCGAGGATGTTTATTTTTATACCTGCATTATCAACCTAAATTGCATAGACTGTCCTGCGCCAGAGCCACTAAAAGGGAACATACACATTATACATGGTGGAAAACAATAGTGTTTGTATTTTTAAAATAAAGCAATTTTTTATACTTTTGCCAAAGCTTAAATCTAATTATTATGAATATTCTAACAATTCTCATCGCTTTACTCAGTTTTTCAAACTCTTTTAATACTGGTGAAATTACCGCAGATGAAGTTGCAAAGCGTTATTGTAACTGCGCTCAGGAACAGAACCTGACCCTGACTGCAAAATCATACAAAGATGCCAAAGATGCCGAAATTAAGGAAAAAGCAAAGGGCGACTACCTGGTTTCCTTGCGCAAAACACAGGAATGTATAAAAATGCAGGAAGTACAGGAATCTGTCAGAAAATTACCGCGCGAGCAGCGTTCACAGTTCGAAAAAAATGTCATGAAAATTTTAACAGAACGTTGTACCGAAGTTGCACTTGCATTACAAATGAGCAGGTAAATTCTACAAAAAATCCCCGATTCAGTCTAATCTTGAATCGGGGATTTTTTTATGATGTTGAATTATTCTTCTGCTCCTGGTATAACTTCAAAAGATAATAATACTGTTGAAAAAACTTTTCATACATAGCAGGGTATAATTTTCTTATTTGATAGCTATTTGCCATTGGGCGCATTATTTTTTCGAGCTCCAGCTCTACCTTCTGTACTTCCTCATAGGCCTTTGCCCAATCCAAACTATTATTCAACTCAGCAGCGCTTTTTTTCTCATAAGCTGTTTTGAATACAGACCAAAATCCATAAAAAGTAACATCGGGGTTTTCACCTTCGGCAATGTTAACATGCTGATGTAAAAAATCAATAGGATTCTCTAAAGTTTTTTCCCAAAATTCGCGCCCATGCGCAATGAGCCAGTATCGAAAATCTTCGAAGCCCCATTCCTCATAGCCCCCATTCATTGTATAAAAGGCTGCCCACATATCTTCTGAACAGGCTTTTTTTAACAATCCCATCAGATAGACGCAATAACGTCGTATAATATCAGAGGTGGTTTCTTCCAGTTCTTTGCGAATGAATTCCAGTTGTTTTTCACGGTCATTAGCTGCATAAGCTCTGCTATCCTCTATTAGTGACCAAAAATCATCAATAAACATATAGATAAAATTTCAATTAAAACCTTTGGCAAGCAGGGCGCTCTTCTCTTGGAGCACCTGCAAACAGGTCTGAATAGTTGACAAATGAGTCCTGAAAGACAATACTGCCAAACGAATATAAAAAACGCCCTCAATCATGGTTGAAGACAGAAAAACTCGGCCATCGTTCCTTACTTCCTCCACAAGACGGGCATTGAAAGCATTAGCATCCCCACTTTCAGGTACATACCTGTAGGTCATAACAGAAAGTTGAGGATAAGGACCCACTTCAAAACCTTCAATTTTTTGAATTTCTTCGTAAAAATATCTGGTAAGCCATATTTTTTCGGAAAGGGCGGCCCTGAAAGTTTCCACACCATAAAGTTGAAGTGGCAGCCAGAGTCGAAGTCCTCTAAAATGTTTCGTTAGTTCGGGCGAAAGATCGGCAGGCGACACTTCTTCTACATCGAAATAAGCATCCTGTAAATAACTCGCCATCATATGCTGCGATTCAAAAAGTTTTTGTCCATTTCTAACAAGTACAGCACCTGTTCCGTAAGGCAAAAATAGGCCTTTGTGTGGGTCTATAACCAGTGAGTCTGATCTTTCTATACCTTTGAAAAGGGATTTAACTTCTTCGGTCATGATAAAGAATCCGCCATATGCTGCATCAACATGCAACCAAAGATCTAATTCAGCACAGATATCTGCTATAGCATCCAAAGGATCTACCGCACCTACGTCGGTTGTACCTGCCGATGCAATGACCATAAATGGCTTGAGCCCAGAGGCAATATCTGAATGTATTTGTCGCTTCAGCGCAATAGGGTCCATTCTAAAATCGCTGTCCATTGGCACTTTGCGTTTCACCGCTTCGCGCAGTCCTACCATATTGATAGACTTGTGTACACAGTGGTGAACCTGCGCCGTGCTGTAAATTACAATTTTAGAAAAATTGGCTGCTTGAAGGTTTTTAGCATCTCGAGCTGTGCAAATCGCAGTCATATTGGCTATAGAACCACCCGAGCTAAGGTTTCCGCTTGCAGTGTCTGGATAACCCATTTGCGAGCACAACCAGTGTATGAGTTGATTTTCCATGCGCACAGCACCCGGAGAGCCAAAAAACATACCAGCATAGCGATTGAAAACATCGGCCAGATAGTCGCCCAAGGCAGATGGAAATAGTCCGCCACCAGGAATATAAGCAAGGTGCCCACCCGATGCAGGATTCAAGCCAGGCCTATCGACATTGTAAGCCAAAACATCGAGTAGTGCTTCAATTGTTTTAGGTTCACCAATAGGCGTGTTATAAATATCGCGGCCCCTGTCTTCGCTGACTACATAGGCCTTAATTTGCCCAATATTATCGAGAAAACTGTCTGAATAATCCGATACTGATTTTCTCCAATGATTTCGCAACATTGGTTCGGGATCCAGCTTTCTCGATTCGTTTTCGAGTATGTTTAATTTTTCAAGAATATCCATAGTCATCCTAGTTTCAAAAATATTTTGAAACAGATGACAAAAATAATAGCTTTTACTGTGAAAACAGCGTAGTTATAAAGCTTTTATATTATCAAAGCATTAAAAAGCTGTTAATCCCAATCTGGAAGGTCCTTTTCGTACGACAAAGTTGTGTTTTTTTCTGCTGAATGCAGTTCTTGCTCAGACAAAGTCCATTCGTCTGTTGAGGTGCTTTGCAACCAAATATGACCTGAAAGTCTGAATAACTGAACATTTAGTCCATATAGGTCTTGAAAACTCTGTTCCAGTGCTTTCGTTTTCATCGATCCCAATATTTTTAAATGGCCGCTGTGTGGCTTTTTTTTGACTGTTCCGATTTTTAGTCGACTGTCGTATTGATATTTTTCATCGCTTCCATGTCCTCCCGAATGTTTCTTTTCGTAAAACTCGAGTTTAAGATGGGGAAAAAGGGCATTAAATTCATTTTTAATATCCGCCAAAGTTTTGTGATCACTTATTAGTATTTCCATGATTTATTTTTAATTGTTCTTAACTAACAACAAATAAATCGGTATTTTCTAATTAAAAAAATGACTAAAATCAAATAGCAATATTATTATTCGATTATTCCTAAAGTTGTCTTAATTGTGCTGCTAAAATTTGGAAACAATGAGTGCCTTGCTATTTGCCCTTTCAATTACAATTTCACTATCCTGGGAATTAAGTGCAGTTTATTTTTACTTAATCAGATAGTTATTTTCCAGCTTATTCCTTCAATTATTCAATTGCCAAATGCCTTGATACCGCCAATTCTAATAAGCTTGTCAGCTTTACTGATATCGTACACATAAAAGCCATCATTTCCTGT
>CANETR010000006.1 GCA_947441325.1 Saprospiraceae bacterium | reverse complement strand
GAGGTGTTGCCGCTGTATGGGATGACAATAAAGATTCATATCAAAAACACATTGAAGATACACTCGATGCGGGCGATGGGCTCTGCAAAGAGGAAATTGTTGAAATAGTTGTAAAAGAGGGACCTGTACGTGTAAATGAGCTTATAGATTGGGGCACCCGTTTCGACAAGGACAAAACAGGCTCAATTTATGATTTGGGCAGGGAAGGTGGACATTCGGAGAATAGAATTTTACACTATAAAGACCTTACAGGTTGGGAAATACAGCGTGCCTTACTTGAGAAGGCCAAGCAATTGCCCAATCTTGAAATGTTCGATCACTATTTTGCTATTGACATTATTACCCAACATCATTTGGGCCGTTGGATTACCCGCCTCAGTTCCAATATTGAATGTTATGGCTGTTATGCCATCAACAGAAAAACCAATGAAATTGAGACAATTCTGGCCAAAGCAACCGTCATGGCTTCGGGCGGAGCAGGTCAGGTGTACAAGGCCACAACCAATCCGGTTATTGCAACCGGCGATGGAATCGCCATGGTTTATCGTGCTAAGGGAAGGGTTGAAAATATGGAATTTATTCAGTTTCATCCCACTTCGCTTTTCAATCCGGCCGGAGAGAATCCAGCCTTCTTAGTGTCTGAAGCAGTGCGTGGTTTTGGAGGAATTCTGAAAGATGCCGATGGTAATGAATTCATGCAGAAGTACGACCCTCGAAAATCACTCGCGCCGCGCGATATCGTTGCCCGCGCCATAGACAATGAGATGAAACAACGTGGTACCGAAAATATGTTTCTCGATTGCCGACATTTGGACAAGGAAGAATTTCTAAAACATTTTCCGACAATTTACAGTAAATGTGATAGTTTGGGGATAGACCCCATGAAAACGATGATACCGGTTGTGCCTGCCTGCCATTATCTGTGTGGTGGTATAAAAACAGATGTTACAGGCAGAACTTCTATACACAACCTTTATGCCTGCGGCGAATGTACGAGTACTGGGCTGCATGGTGCCAACCGACTCGCATCGAATTCACTGCTGGAAGGGCTAGTATTCGGACACCGTATATTTTTGGACCTTTCAGGACGCATCGACAGTCTGGAGTGGAAAGAGGGCATACCCGCCTGGAATGCAGAAGGCACTTCCGATCCGAATGAAATGGTACTTATTACCCAAAGTACAAAGGAGCTCAAAGAAATCATGAGCAGCTATGTGGGTATTGTACGCAGTAATGTCCGTCTTAATCGTGCCTATGCCCGTTTGCACCTGTTGTATGAAGAAACGGAAGAGTTGTACAATAATACCACCATTTCGCCTCAACTTTGCGAATTGCGCAACCTTATTACCATTGCTTATCTTATCACCAGATCGGCTGCCACCAGACATGAGAGCCGTGGACTTCACTATACAACTGATTATCCGGGACAACAGGAGTTTTTAGACGACACGATTCTTTAATTTGAAAATTTGAAAATATTGTATCAGGTATCAGGTATCAGGTATCAAGAACTTGGCAAAACAATTTCCCTGAAACGAAGTTATATGAAGTGAAGTAGGATTTTTACGTAATAGTATGATCCTGTCCGCATTAAAAATAATTTTCAAATTTTCATCTCCCCAAATCAATACCCTCTTTCCTCTTTCAAACTTTCCTCTTTCATTCTTTCAAACTTTCCTCTAAAGTGAATATCTCTTCCAAACTGCTCGAAAATGCTGTAAATGCTTTTTCCACACTACCGGGGATTGGTAAAAAGTCGGCATTGCGCCTTGCGCTTCATCTGTTGCAGCGCGATAAGGAATCGGTACAAAGTTTTTGTGCTGCGATTAGCGGCATGCGCAACAATATCCGTTTCTGCAAAAAATGTCATAATCTCTCCGATGCCGATCTTTGTTCAGTCTGTTCTTCGCATCGCAGGGAGCAGAGCTTGGTTTGTGTAGTGGAAAGTATAAAAGATGCTATGGCTATTGAAAATACCAAACAATATAATGGGGTCTACCATATTTTGGGTGGTATCATTTCACCAATTGAGGGAATCGGCCCCAATGATTTAAACATTCAAAGCCTCGCAGAAAGAGTGCATAGCGGCGAAGTGAAAGAAATTGTCATGGCACTGAGTCCAAGTATCGAAGGGGATACTACCATCTTCTACATCTCCAAAATATTAAAAGACAGCGGAGTAAAAATTTCAACTATTTCACGGGGCGTATCATTTGGCGGAGAATTGGAATATACTGATGAACTGACCTTGGGCAGAAGTATTGTAAGCAGGATACCGTATAAAAATGAGTAGAGGCTTATTTTTATGTTCATTTTATATTATGAATCATAAGCTTTTAAACTTGTCTTTGTTTAGTATTACTGATGTATAGACAGGGCCTGATTTTCCTTTGAAACCATATCGGCAAATCGACTAAAATCGGCTGAACCCATTCCTTCGCGGCAAAAATATAATGGGTTAACACGTTTCTTTTTGTACTGTATTTCATAATGCAAATGAGGGGCTACCCCAGCGCTATTGCCAACACGCCCTATAATTTGGCCTCTTTTTACGCTTTCGCCAACACTCACATTGAATTCAGAGAGATGAGCATAGAGTGATACAAAACCAAAGCCATGATCGATGATGATGCATTTGCCATAACCCACATTTTTTTGTAGAATCTGCTGCACTTTTCCATTTCCAGTAGCATAGACGGCAGTTCCTATTTCGGCTCCAAAGTCAATTCCCCCATGCATTTTTAGGATTTTAAAAATTGGATCTTTTCGATAACCAAAACCCGATAGATATTCTAAGCCATTTTCAGGTTTTTGTATAGGACGGATAGAGGGGATTGATTTGAACATGTTTTCTTTGGCGCTAAGCATCGACTGCATTTTCGCTTTTGACGCAGAAAGCTCAGATAGTTTTTTGCGCATTTCGGCGATATTATTGGAGATTTGTCCTATAAGTTCTTTATCACTCAGTTTTTGCATCGAATCTTTACTAATGCCTTTATTTATATAAGAAAACTCTTCAGGATCGATTTCCATCAATTGTTTTGCAATCGCAGCATCCCGCTCATTTAGATTTTCGAGGCTGTTTTTTAGCATAACAATTTCCGACTGCATTCTTTTATAGTACCTGTGCATTTCAATCAGGTCTTTTTGTTGATGATCACTAGCCAGATAATCGACAGAGATGAAATAAATCCCAGCAGTTAAGGCTGTCAGAAAAACAAGTGTCAACAGAATAAAAACTATGTTTTTTCTGTTACTGTTTTCTACCTTTTCGTAGCGTAAGGTATTGGGATTATATATGAATTTGCCCTTAGTCATTTTCAAAAAGTACCTGCATGTCTTCCATAAGCTGTTTTTTTGCTTTTTGAAACCATTTTTGTTTTTCCATTGGACTTTCTTCTTCCTTTGCCCACACAAATTCTTTATTCAAAGTATTAAGCATGTCGGCCAAAACCAGGGCTGCCAATGTTTTTTCATTTTTATTGTCAGAAAGCTGAATTTTTGAAAGGACATAGACAGTATTGTTGGCAAGGGCTTCCAGCAACTGCAAATCTGCAGTTTCATTGCTTAAGTCCTGAACTTCGGCATATATCTGTTTGAGTTCTTCTTTCAACATGCTATCGGTCTTATTGCTCTGAGGCAGTTTTAAACCATCCTTTTTTTACAAGATGTTCCGCTATTTGTATGGCATTGGTTGCAGCGCCTTTGCGCAGATTGTCGGCAACAATCCACATATTCAGTGTTTTTTCCTGAGATTCATCCCTTCTCAGGCGGCCCACAAAAACCTCGTCTCTGTCTTTTGCAAGCAAAGGCATGGGGTACACATTGTTTGAAATGTCATCCATCAATACAAGTCCCTCGCTGTTTGAGAATAGGTTTTTGATATCTTCCAAATTAAATTCAGTTATGAATTCAACATTAACATTTTCAGAATGTCCGCCCAAGACAGGTACACGCACAGCGGTTGCTGTGATGCGTAAACTGTTGTCGGCCAATATTTTTTTAGTTTCGTTCACCAATTTCATTTCTTCTTTGGTGTAGCCATTGTCATTAAAAACATCGCAATGCGGGATGCAATTTTGAAAAATAGGGTAGTGGTATGCCGGATTATCTGCTTTATCTCCTTTGAGCTCAGCTTCATATTGTTTTACAGCCTTCACACCTGTGCCGGTCATCGACTGATAGGTAGAAATGACCAAACGCTTAATGCCGTACTTCTCATGCAATGGTTTTAGTGCTACCACCATTTGTATAGTAGAGCAGTTTGGATTGGCAATGATTTTATGCTCAGGCTTCAAACTTTCGATGTTAACTTCAGGCACAATAAGTGGAACATCAGTATCCATGCGAAATGCCGATGAATTATCGATTACGATGCTTCCCACAGCAGTAAAGCGAGGTGCAAATTCTTTGGCTGTGCTTCCGCCGGCTGAGAAAATAGCGATGTCGGGGGCCATTGAAATAGCTTCCTCCATTCCCAAAACGCTATAGTTTTTACCGTTAAATACTACAATAGTGCCAACTGATTTTTCAGAGGCTACAGGAATAAACTCCTTAACTGGAAAATTTCTTTCTTCGAGTAGGCGGCACATCACTTGCCCAACCATACCCGTTACACCAACAACGGCAATTCTCATTAATAATTCAATTTTTAAAATTAGTAAATCTGATTGTAAAGTTACTAATTTGGCAGCAATTGGCAAAATCGAAAAACTTAGTCCTTCAGTTTTGGATTATTGGCATGTCGCGATGCATCTCGAATGCTGCGCTTATCCATGATTTTTTGCAGTGAAGCCGAAAGGTCAACTCCTGTCTGATTGGCAAGGCATATGAGCACAAATAACACATCGCCCATCTCTTCGGCGAGGTCATCTTTTGCAGTAGCTTCTTTTTCGGGAGTTTTGAAGGATTGTTCGCCATAAATACGTGCCATTAGTCGGGCAACTTCTCCCACTTCTTCCATGAGTATTGCCGTATTTGTCAATTCGTTGTAGTATCGAACACCGACGGTTTTAATCCAATTGTCGACAGCTTCCTGTGCCTGTTCTAGAGTCATTTTTTAAGGGTGAAAGAGTGAAAGAGGAAAGAGGAAAGATGAAAGAGTGAAAGATTTAAATATGAGTCTATTGCTTACAGCTGAGTAATTGGTAATTGGTATGTTGGTAATTGGTAACTGGTAATTTTTTGGCATCTAAAGTCTAAGTAGTTAATCATTGTTCGTTAATCATTAATCGTTGATTGTTATTTTCTAATGTCTAACAAAAAAAGCTGATTTCTGATAATCCAACAATCTATAGGCTGTTAATTATTCTATAAACTTATCCAAAAGTAGTTTTGCCGCTTTGAAAGATGAAATTTTATTCGCAAAAAGCGCTTGTTCAATTTCGGGTAGCAATGCCTTAATTTTCGCATGATGATAAAACATATCTTTCAGGTGTTGTAAAATGCTTTCGTGCATCCAGTATTTAGCCTGTTCGGCCCGATGGCTTTGCCAATAATTGTTTTCTTGCGTATGTTTTCTGTAGGCTTCAACTTTTTCCCAAATAGATTCGATACCCATTCCGCTTAATCCGGAACATAGCTCAGCGCTTGGAATCCAGCCCCCATTTTTGGGAGGAAACAGGTGCAGGGCGTTCTGATACTGCGCTTTGGCGAGTTTGGCCTGTGCGAGCGCGGGGCCATCGGATTTATTCACCGCTATCAAATCGGCCATTTCAACCACGCCACGCTTTATTCCCTGAAGTTCATCGCCGGCATTGGGCAATAAAAGTAATAGGAAAAAATCGACCATCGAGTGCACTGCAGTTTCTGACTGTCCAACACCGACAGTTTCTATAATAATGACATCATAGCCGGCAGCTTCGCATAAAAAAACTGTCTCACGGGTTTTGCGTGCTACGCCGCCCAAAGCGTCACCTGCCGGAGATGGGCGCACAAAGGCAGCAGGGTTAGTAGAAAGTTCCAGCATGCGGGTTTTGTCGCCCAAAATGCTGCCATGACTGAGTTGACTGCTTGGGTCGATGGCCAGAACGGCAACTTTCAACCCTTTTGAGATTAGCATCTTGCCAAAAGATTCAATAAAGGTACTTTTGCCAACTCCTGGCGAACCTGTGATGCCAATTCTAATGCTATTATTTTTATGCTCCAAGCAGGCGGCAACAATCTTTTCAGCCTCGATCTGATCGCTTTCTCTGTTGCTTTCAATCAGGGTAATAGCTTGGCTCAGTAAAACGCTGTCGCCCTCCAGAATGCCTTTCACAAACTCCTCAATACTATGCTTTTTCCTTCTGAATTTTTGCAAGAGTTTAGGGTCGAAACTGCCCGGATTATCTGTACCCGAAGAAATATGTAAGGCCGATTTATGTTCTTTTTTCATGCAATCCTATTCAAAGTTTCGAAAAACTAGGTCCGACAATAAAATAACCAAGAGCAAGCAACAGTACAGAAAGAACTACACTCATTGAAACATATATGCACACCATAGTCCATTGTTGCTGTTTAACAAGCTGCAAGGTTTCTAATGAAAATGTTGAAAAAGTAGAAAAGCCACCACAAAAACCTGTAGCCAAAAACCATTTTATCTGATTGCTACTGCCTGCATCCATTTTAGCAATCCAACCGATTGTCAATCCTAATACAAATGCTGCAGCCAGATTGGCAAAAAAGGTGGCCGTTGGAAATCCTTCGCGATATGGAAAGATCAACCCTAATGCATATCGGGCCAAACTGCCCAATCCTCCGCCGATAAATACTGATAAAAAAGTCATTTTTATATGTTTAAATTGTCAGCACTTCCATCAGATGTACCAAATAAGGGCTAAGTTCCTGATGGTGTTTTATGGCTTTTTCAAAAGCAACCTCAATAATTTTATGACCATTTTGCCCTAGCATGATGTTCCTTTTATTGTTACATAATGCATCTACAGCTGCAAGGCCTAGCCTGCTTGCCAAAACCCTGTCAAAACAGCTTGGACTGCCGCCCCTTTGTATATGACCCAAAACCACGATCCTGATATCTTCGTAGGGTGATTTCCCCCTGATTGCATCGGCAATTTTATAGGCATTTCCGGCATCATCGCCCTCTGCTACCACTACAATGCATGAACTGTTTTTAGCTTTTCGACTATTTGCCAATTGACTGACTAAGGCTTCCAAATCTGTTTTAATTTCGGGAACCAAAATAGCTTCGGCACCTCCTGCAATACCGCTGCGCAAGGCTATAAATCCTGCATCACGGCCCATTACCTCAATAAAAAAAAGTCGCTTATGCGCATCTGCCGTGTCGCGGATTCTGTCAATCGCCTCCATAGCAGTATTTAAAGCCGTGTCATAGCCTATGGCATAGTCGGTTCCATATAAATCGTTGTCGATAGTGCAGGGCACTCCTACAATGGAAATGTCCGGATACTCAGACATAAACACTGATGCGCCTTTGAAAGTACCGTCGCCACCACAGGCAACTATTGCATCGACGCCATGTTTTTTTAGATTTTCATAGGCTTTTTTTCTGCCTTCAATCTGCATAAAATCTTCGCTTCGGGCAGATCCCAGTATAGTGCCTCCTTTAGAAATAATTCCGCCAACCGAGCGGGCATTTAATCTTGTAAAATCATCCTCAATCAATCCCTGATAGCCTCGTCTTATTCCTATGCAGGATATTTTATTAAATGCTGCCGCTCTCACAACTGCTCTTATACAGGCATTCATGCCCGGTGAATCCCCTCCCGATGTCAATACCGCAATTTTTCTCATTATTTGAGCATGTTTTTAATCTATCTGCAAATAAAATTAGCATTATTTCTCAACAGCACAAAATTATCCCATCATAATATGGGTTTATATGACATACCACACTATCATCAAATAGTGCAGCAAGGCGCCCGCAATGACAAAAATATGCCATATAAAATGCGAATAAAGCATTCGCTTATCTAATACAAAGAAGACGATGCCCAGCGTATAACTGAGCCCGCCAGACATTAAAAGCCAAAATCCGTATCCTGCTAAATGATTGTAGAGATGCTCTATTTTTATTAAGGCCAACCAGCCCATAACCGCATACATAATGAGTGCAGCCAATTCAAAACGATCAATATGCCTCATTTTTAAGAAAATTCCTATGAGCGCCATTCCCCACATAATGCCAAAAAATATCCAGCCAAATGCTCCACCAATGCTAATCAATAGAACAGGGGTATAGGTTCCGGCAATTAAAAGGTAGATACAACTATGATCGATTTTCCTCAAGTACTCTTTTAGCGGTTCTTTTTCAATACCATGATAGAGCGCAGATGAAAGAAATACAGCAAATAAACCTATTCCATAAAACATGACACTCAGCAGCGCATAATTTTTTGAACTGAAAAGGGAAAAAACTATCAGTACTACAAATCCGCCAAGCGCAGCAAGAGCCGTCAAGCCATGCGACCAGCTGTTGAGCTTTTCTTCTATTTGGAAATGACGGTACCTGTTATTTATTGGCATTATATATTTTACTTGAGCTTGAAATAAAAAACCCGAATACTGCGATTCGGGTCTCTTAAGTTATTATTTGATGATGGAAAGTTTCAAAACCCTTATTTGATCACCTTTTTTAATGCTGACCAGGTACATTCCAGAATTGTAGTTTGAAGTATTCAGGCTAAAACGGTTGCTTCCCTCTTGGATAAAAATATTTTTTTCGTCCAATAGTTGACCATATATACTGTGAACCTGGATCTGCATGTCAGCTTCAATCATAGACTCAATTTCAATATTGCTAAAGTCATCGGCCGGATTAGGATAAAGCATAAAATCAAAATCATAATTCTTTGTCGGATTCACCGCTATTACACCTTCTTCGAAATTGAATTTGCTGCCCGATTCAAAGGCAAACTCGTTCTCGCGAAGGATGCGCAAATTGCCGATTTTAAGTTCGTAATAACCCTGCCCCGAGCCGCAGCAAAGACCATCGCCATAGCTGTCGGTGATTTTAAAGGCATAGCAATGTCCATTCACCGCTGTGAAATTTTGGGTTATGATTGAATTAGTAACAATATAATTACTGTCAGATAAGATTGTAAGGCCATCTGTTTCATCAATCAGTTCCCAGCTGATGTCTTCGGGATAATTGTCGAAACGTACCGTTAATACACCATTTGTGCTGTCAGAAACCATAACCTGTGCCTGATTGAGCTGGCTGATAATTTGGGTAGTGTCATTATTTACAGAACCATTGACAACGCTTATTCTAAGACTAATTGTATTACCGAAACTGTTCAATCCGCTGATTGAAGGCAGTTGAATGTTTTGTGACTTGCCGATATTAAGCGGGGAGGATAAATTTGCAGCAATGCTTTGTACTGCCCCTGAATTGACGCTGTAATCAACAGTAATGGAATCAATAACATTGTTTCCAAGATTCACAAGGCTTATATCTGCTGCCGATTCGGTACCACAAAGCAAATTAAAATCCGCATCCCAATCAGCGGAAATAATGCCTGCTGAATTACTGAAGTCTGAGATATAAGTCATTTCTGAATAGGCTGCAGTGAGTACATTGGCACTGTCATTTTCTGTAATCCAAACAGCTACCTTAGGCGAAGTCAGGTCGAATGCTGTACCATTAAAATCGGCTGGAATGCTGTAATAAAAGGTATCGGCACGAAAGCTGCCAGTGTTGGTATTCGAAATGTAGGTGCTGCTGTTGATGTAGTCGAAAAGAATATTTTTGTGGATGTATCTGCCTTCATTGTTAATTGCCGTAGGATTGAAAACGCGTGCGCCCTCCTGTGTTGCCAAAACACTGTCCAGCAAAAGTGCTGCAAATAGGCGGTTTTGGCTATTGCTACTATTTGAGGTGTAATAGCTTTCTACCACAACTTTCAGCATTCTGCTGCTGATGTTGAATTCGGAGCGGGCTGCAATATTAACAGGACTTGTCTCAGACAATAGCGTGTCGGAAGCAGCTGACCAGTTCATTGATTCAACTGCAAGTTTGCCCGGATTCTGAGCAAAATCGGGCAGTAATCTTCTATTAATCATTGCCGCTGGAAATAGAGACAAACCCGAAAAGCTGAGTAAAGTATCCGAGTAAGAACTTCTGAAGTCGGGTTCATTTCCGCTAGGTTCGGCAAAAATTCCCGCATGAATATTTACCCATACAATCCTGTCGGGATGAGTATTTTGCAAAGCAGTTGCTTCGGCATCGCCTTCGGCACAATAGTAACAATTTATTCCGCTGAATCCTTCGAGCAAAACATTTTTATTGGCAGCGTTAGTGCTCACAAAGTTTTGAGCATGGAGTGAAAATGCAGAAAAAACGCAAAAAAGTAATTTGTAAAAGCTATTCATTTGAAATTGGCATATTTTTGGCAAAATTAGTTAATACAAAGCTATAAAACGAGCATTTTTTAAGAAAGGCTTAAAATATTAGTTTCAAAAAACTATTTGGCCCGATTATCGTAAATTAATAAAAAGATTTTCGATTTAGGCTTTTGAAAATATAAAAAGTTTACATACTTTTACTATTCCTAACAACTATATCTCATTATCAACTCAACTTGCGCATGCTCAAAAATCTACTCTACCTTACCTTTTTTCTTTCCATCAACACAATGTTTGGGCAGAATCTATCTGTGTCAACTTCCTATGCAAATCAGCAGGGGAGGACATCAGAGGAGATAAGTCCATCTGTATTGTTGAAAAATAACAGCGGCTCAAGCATGGAATTGCGTTGGGAACGTGTCAAAAATAATATGCCTTCTGGATGGGATGCACTCATTTGCGAACGCAACTGTTATTCAGCACTTTTGGAAAGCAGAACCTTTACACTCGCTCCAGGCGAATCAATTCAAGATTTCAGGGTTACTTTTCGTCCAAATGGACAAGAAGGCATTGCTAATGCCGAAATTAAGGTCTATGAAATCAAGAATCCTTCAAATTCTGTGACGGTGTTTTTTACAGCATCTGCTGTTTCCGGATCTTCTAATGGCAATGGCCCTTCAGTTTATCCGAATCCTGCGGTCGATTACATTCAGATTCAGGATGGTTCAGATGTTAAATTTATCGAAGTTCACAATGCTTTAGGTCGTAAAATACTCGATTTTAATGCGGTGAATACCGGACGTTATGACATTGGAGACTTACCTAAGGGCATGTACATGGTACGTATGCTCGATAGAAACAGAAATATTATCCGTACACAAAGAATCAGCAAGTATAATCCTTAATTTGCATTATTCTTTTAGGTGAAAATATTAAAGCCCGATTCTGCATCAGAATCGGGCTTTTTATGCATTTGTTTTTTACTATTCAGCGTTTTCTTCGGAAGGGTTGTCGTTGTTTTCCGTTGATTCGGTAGTTTCTTCTGCAACTAGGTTGATAGAATCATCAGCGCTATCTGCAACTGCTTCTGCGGCCTTAAGTTCTTCGGCACTTGCAGTTTTTGAAATAACTTTAGCCAAACGGGATTCAAGGTCGGCCAGGGTTTTATTCATATCAGCAAGTTTAAGCTTTTTCGACTCCAGTCTTTCGTGAATCATTTTGGCGCGAACCTCGCTCAATTGCGTTTCCAGCTGTGTAGCATTGCTGTTGCTTAGTTTTTTGAATAGGAAATCGTAATCCTTCTGATCTCTGCTCACAGAGCTGTCCATTTTTTGAATCGCCTGCTTCAAGCCTTCGATACGGCGCTCCAAACGGGTTTCGATAGAGCCTGAATTTGCATTTTGAGCATTTACGCTACCAAAACGACGCTCTTTCACTTCTTTGAAAGACTTGTCAATTCTGGCCCAAATTTCATTTCTACCTTCTCTGGTTAGCTTCACCGTTTTTAATTCAGCCTGAAGTCCCTTCAGTTTATCGAAAAACTTGGCCCATTCGCCACTATTCTTCTCAAGGGCTTCATCTATCTGATTCAAAATAGTACTCATACGCTGAAAAACTTCATTTGCAGCAGATTCGAAGGCAGAGTCTTCAACTTCTCGAAGTTTTTTAAGTGAACCGAATAGCTCATTCAGTCTTTCACGCAATATATTGGTATGTTCACGGAAGAGATTTTGTTCCTGAACCTGAGTTTGAATTTTAGTTTGGAAAGTTTTGAGTTCTTCCCACATTGCTTTGTTGTATTTGCTCATTTTTTCAACCCTGTCCTGCAATTCGTTCAGTTCAGATTCATAGGTTTGAAATAATTTAGTCGATAATACAATAAAGAGCCATTCTGTCTGTGTTCTTTTGATCAAGTCTTCTTTGTCAGCAGCGCTGAATCCATCGGGAAGGATTGAACCCGAAGCAGAAAGTTCGGTTTTGATCTGCTCATGTCCTTCGGGAAAGGCTACGGCTTCGCCCTTTCTCCAATTGTTCATTAGTTGATCTGAGAGTTCCTCGTTTGCAGATTCACCAGAAAATATCAAGGACTCTACACAATTTGCATTAGCATTCAGTTCGATTGCCATCAGTACTTTCTCGGCAGTTTCTTCGCTACCTTTTTGTCCCCACAATACTAGTTTAGTTTTCATTTCTTCAGTTCTTAAATGTGTTGTAAATCGTTAAAACAGTAGTAAAATAATAGTGGACACAAAGTTACAGTGATTTTCTTACAAATTAAAAATAAAAATTCTCACAAAAAGGTTGGTTTGACTTTAAACCTCTAGTAAATCAGTTAGTCATAAGCCTGATAAATCCAAATTACAATTTTAAACATACTTAAATTTTAGTACTATGAAAGCAAAACTCTTTTTTTTGATCCCCTTTGCATTTGCTATTTCTTTGTTTTTCAGCTCTTGTAGAAAAGAGATAGAAATTACAGAAGATGATGTAGTGGAGAGCATCGAAGCAGCCTTAAAGTCTAATGGTTCGGAGGACATGGCGCTTATCTCAATGCCTTATAAATCGTCTGCCTGCGGTTTTACAAATGATACAACGGTTACAAAGTCGGTATCTGGCTTAGATTTCAATTGGAGCCGTACAGCAAACTGGAACTGGGTTGTAAACTGCGACAGCAATAATGCCTATAATAATGTTGTATTTACAGAGAGCGGAACTTCAAGTTTTGATGGACCCAGAATCGAATGGACGGCAACTCATGGTGGTTCTTTCACCGTAACTAAGCTCTCCGTTTTAGAAGCAAATTTTGAAGTGAACGGTAGCATGACACGTAATGCAAACGGAACAATTACTTCGAGACGCCGCAATGCAAATTATACAAGTACAATAGTACACAACTGGACAGATATAAATGTCAATAAAGACAGCCGCAGTATTGTATCCGGAACAGGTACAGTAAGTTATTCGGGAACAATTGGGGCAAACACAATATCCAGAACCGGAACGATTGTTTATAATGGGAATGGCACTGCCACTTTGACCATGGACAATGGCAATGTTTTTACAATACAGACAAGATAAAACCTTATAAATCTCTTATTCTTCGAGGCCCGAAACCAAATAGGTTTTGGGCTTCTGTTTTTCGATGAAATTTGCTTATATTTGCCTTTCTAAAGAACTAAAAATGCTTATGCTAAGATTGTTTTTTTGTGTCTCCCTTTTTCTTGCTTTTGTTTCCTGTGCAAGAGTGGAGGGCTGTATGGACCCAATTGCCAAAAATTTTGATCCTGAAGCCGATAAGAACTGTTGTTGTCAATATTATCAGCTCAGGTTCGACATCGATCACAGCATCGATACTTTTGGTACTGACTTTAGCCTGTTGAATTTTTATAGCGATGCTGCCGCTGCGGCCTATCAGATAAAATCTTCGGCCTTACTTATTTCTGATATTTCATTGGTTAAGGCTGATGGGACTGCATTTTACATCAGCGATTCAATCTTGACTACGCAGCAAAATGGAAGTAGCAGCTGGTTGCGCGATGATTTTATTTACCTGAAACCGGGGACCTTTATCAGTAATATTGGGGCATTCATACATTATGGCGATTATAGTAAGGTCCGTTTTCTGGTAGGTTTATCGGGAGTTGCAGCGCAAAGTGACGGGGCTGTTTTGAATTCCTCTCATCCCTTATCTTCCTCAAATGCTTTCTATAATTCAGTAAATGGAAGCTACCGGTCTGGAAGATGGGAAATTATCAAAAATGTAACAGATACAACCGTTTATGAACTGAGTGATACAGTCTGGGTAGAATTGGATTATCCGCTCAGCTGCAGAGACGGTTTCGATACGGCAGTACCCTTGGGATTCAATTACAGCACCTTGATGCAGGATGTTGTTTTTGCAACAGATGATTCTCTTACAGTGCTTCAAAAATTTAAAAATAATATCAGGCATGCCTTCTATATTCAATAATTGTCTTTTAATCGGATTAGTTTTTTTGTTGTTTTCCTGTAATGGCTTAGAAAAAAAACAGCAGCTTATTGAGTTTAAAGGTAAGACCATGGGTGCCGGCTACAGCATTTCCTATCACGACAGTCTCAACCGTAATTTACAGCCACAAATAGATTCGCTATTGGCTGTTTTTGATAAAGAAATATCTACTTATCGCGAAGATTCTCGCCTGATGGCTTTTAATAAAAGCGACAGTGGAATTTTTATTTCTAATTCAGAACCTCAACATTTGCTGCGCAATTTCAAAACATCAATTAAAATTTTTGAAGCCTCCTCGGGCTGGTTCAATCCGGCTGTCATGCCACTTGTCAACTACTGGGGTTTTGGCAAGGGAGATAAAAAAGGAGTTGAAAATCCTGATACTGCGACGATTGATTCGCTACTAGAATTTTGCGATTTCAAAGCTGTACAATTGCTTGAAGAAAAAGGCGGCGTTTTTATCCGAAAAACGAATCCTAAAGTTCAAATTGTTTTTAATGCCATTGCACCAGGCGATGCTGCCGATGAAATTGGACGCTTTTTAGAGAAAAATGCCATTAGACATTACCTCATTGAAATTGGTGGAGAAATCCGTTGCAGGGGCAAGCAATCAAAAAATTATGGTTGGATTGTTGGGATAAATACCCCTAAAGAGGGAGCTGCACTGAACGATATGCAGGTTGTTGTAGAGTTAAATGATATGAGTCTGGCAACATCTGGCAACTACCGGAATTTTATCGAAGTAAAGGGTAAAAAGTATGCGCATACCATTAATCCATTTAGCGGTTTTCCAGAAAAAAATTCCCTACTGAGTGCCTCCATTTTCACAGCCGACTGTGCCGATGCCGACGCAATTGCCACAGCTTGTATGGCAATGGGTTTGGAAAAAGCCTGGACAATGATTAGCAAAATGCAGGGAGTGGAAGCTTATTTTATCTATTCCGATGAAAAGGGAGAAATGAAGATTAGGCATACAGACAAAATGTCCGCCTGGATAAAGGAGTAGATTGTTAAACATTCTGCACGTTAAAGTTTTCTAAAAGGGCATTAAAAGTCTCGAAAAAGCATTATTATTATGGTTGGAATCATAATTTTTGTTAATTAAATATGAAAAAGGTTCCCTGTCAAAACAAAGTCTGTCTTAAACACGTATAGCAGAGGATATTATAGCCATTTAAACTAGGATGCAAAACAGCAATTACCATATACTTATAGAAAAATTAGATGCTTTCATTCGAAAGTATTACGTCAATAACCTCATTAGAGGAAGTTTGCACAGTCTTGCACTTATCAGTGTGATGTGGACGAGCTTTGTATTGCTCGAACATTACGTGTTCAATGCCTCGGTTTCCTCAATGG
>CANETR010000005.1 GCA_947441325.1 Saprospiraceae bacterium | reverse complement strand
GCACAACCTCACGCCGAATCGTACAAACCCTGCGCGAAGCAGGTGCAAAAGAAATTTATTTTATTTCGGCAGCACCACCGGTCATCAGCCCTTGTATTTATGGTATCGACATGTCGGTGAAAACAGAATTGATTGCCGCACAAAAAACAGTGGACCAGATTAAGGACTATATCGAGGCCGATGCCCTGATTTATCTACCATTGGAAGACCTGAAAAGCATATTTTCGGATTTTCTGCCAACCTGTATGGCCTGTCTCGATGGGCTTTATCCTACCGAAGGTGCCCTTGATGCGCTAAGAAAAATTGAGGAGGAAAGGATAGAAGCGGGAGGAAGATAGGAACATAATTTTATCTCCTGGAGTTAGATTAAGAATTAAAATTTAGGGATTTTAGTTCTGAGGTTCTATTTCTCAAATTGCTGTGCAAAATCCGCGAAAATCCGTCTAATCTGCCGAGGACAAAGTCCTATCTGTGGTTAATATTATTTTACCACGGATGTTCTTCAAACAACGCGGATGTAACAGATAATCGCAGATTTTCAAAAGGCCCTCGAAAGCTTTCGGGGCCTTTAAAAAATTAACAGCAATGGAGTGCGGGGTTTTAACCTCGCATTAATACCGCGTAAATCCGCCCAATCCGCCGAGGACAAAGTAATATTATTTTCACCACAGATATTCTTCAAACAGCGTGGAAAATTGCAGATTTTGTTGACCAACAAAATCAATTTCTTTTCATAAACATATCCTTTTCCCACATTTTACTTTTGTGCGTGGAAAGCAGTCGGAAAATGGTGATAATTTGTATTACAAATCCAGGTATGAAAAGGATAGAAAGCAGAAGGGCAATAATAGCACCGCTAAGTAAGAAAATCAGCAACAAGAGCAATATTCTACTTAGCATAAAAAGAAAAAGATAAGCTGCCAGAGTTTCGTTATCTTCTTTGAAATTCGATTCCATTCTTCTAAACATCAAAATTATTGACATCGTAGAAAGAGTGCCGCTCATGAGCCATAAAAAAGCAGGTAGAAAAATGATGGCGAATATAAAAACCGGTTGAAAAATTAGCGAAAATATAATAACTGCGACAGCTGCAGACATGAAAACAGCAGCTTTGATAAGGTAAAGCTCAGTTTTGTCGCTCTTGGTTTTATTTCCTTTTTTCTTTCTTTTAATGGGTTTTACAGGAGTTTCTTCTACTGAGTATTCAGCCGAACAGGCAATTGATTTTGTATCAAATGCAAAAACCGGCTCTGTAGTAGAGCTTGATAAGATTAAAATCAAAGCAATTAACCATTTCATAGCAACAAAGATACTTTTTTCAATAGGATCGTTTAAAAATGTCGCTTAAATTTTGATGCATGGAATTCTGCGATTATTTTTATTGCAGAAAACAAAGGCTATGTTAAAAGAATTTTTTTATCACAACAGTACCGAAAGAAAAGCAACGGCAGTACTTATTGCCTTGGTGGTACTTATGTTCGCGCTATGTTGGGTTTGGCCATATCTTGTACCTGCGGGTAAAACTGATTTTACAGCATTTAAATCTGAAGTAGAAGCATTTAAAGCAGGACTCTACAGCATTGAAGAAGAAGAAAACTTTGAGAAAAAAAGGTATCAAAAAAAATATTATTCCAAATCTGAAAATAAATCAGCGGAAGCGCAAAGCATAAATCCTTTTCCTTTCAATCCTAATACAGCCGATAAAGAGACTTTACTTGAACTAGGGCTATCTGAAAAGCTGGTAAAAGGTATAATAAATTATAGAGAAAAAGGTGCCGTCTTCAAAACCAAATCAGATTTTTCAAAGATTTACAATTTAAAACCTGAGGATTTTGAACTACTGAAAGATTATATCCAATTGCCTGATTCAATAGAAAAGAAATCAAGTTTTGAAAAAAAATCATTTCAGAAATCAAAAGTGGAAATCCCAATCCTCGATATCAACCAGGCAACGGCTGAAGAACTCGATAAACTACCTGGAATAGGACCATCTTTTGCCGAAAGAATCGTGAAGTACCGTAATAGTTTGGGTGGCTTCCATAACTTGGCACAAATGGAAGATATTTATGGTCTTTCAGATTCAATTATTACAGTAATTACTCCTTTCCTGAAACTAAAAAGCACGGAAATTAAAAAAATAAATATCAATAGCATTTCGGTCGAAGAGCTAAAATCTCATCCATATTTGCGTTGGAGACATGCCGCTGCAATTGTTAAATATAGAGATAAAAACGGGCCTTACAAGTCGGTGGAAATGCTAAGAACCCTGCACGAGTTCAACGATGCCGAAGGAACTTATTGGAAAATAAAACCTTATCTTAGCTTGTGAATGAAAATTTTCCATGATAACCTTTTAAAAATCTTAATAGGATGCTACAAAGCAGAATTGTAAAAAACGCACAGACCCTTGAGCATGAACTTTTTTGGCTCGCAAAGGTCATTGATACCCGTTTCAAGTTGCATTTCAAAATGGATTGTGAACATAGCTCAATATTTGAATTGGATGCCCCCGATCTCAAAGATGATGCCTCTGTTTATGCAAGAATTGTGCGACATTTTCAAATGACCTATCAGGAAAGACTAATTCTTATTCTCAGTTTGGTGCCACATATTCGCCCTCAGTTACTCGACATCTTTTTTACAAAGAACGAAGCCTATGATCGTATTTATACCGAGTTTGGAGGGCTCAAAGGAAAATATCACAGTGGTTTTTTGCCAACAGGTGAGACTGCAGCCCTTATACTTGCAGGCAATGATATATCAGAACGTATTAAGTTGGTAGAGCTGTTTCGCCCCGAACATTTTTTTGCTAAACACAATATACTTAAGCTCGATCTGCATCATGGCAATGAACCGCTCTTGAGCAGTGGCTTGGAAATTAGTGAGGAATATTTGAGTATGCTCAGCACCGGCAGAGCTTTTAAACCCGATTTTAGTACTAATTTTCCAGCAAAGTTGCTCAGTACCCGACTCGATTGGGCAGATTTGGTACTCGACCCACAGGTGTTGGGAGAAATTTCAGAAATTGCAGCCTGGATAAAACATCAGGACACCATCATGAACGAATGGGGTCTCAGCCGAATGCTGAAACGAGGCTATCGCTCTCTTTTTTATGGACCGCCAGGTACCGGAAAAACATTAACCGCCTGTCTTTTAGGTAAAACCCTGAACCTGGATGTCTACAGAGTAGATTTGTCGCAGGTAGTTTCAAAATATATAGGGGAAACTGAAAAAAACATGGCCAATATCTTTGATCAGGCCGAGAATAAAAATTGGATTTTATTTTTTGATGAGGCCGATGCACTTTTTGGAAAAAGGACTGCTACCTCAGATAGCAAAGACCGTCATGCCAATCAGGAAGTGGCTTATCTCTTGCAAAGGGTCGAAGATTTTTCAGGAGTTGTTATATTGGCAACAAACCTAAAAGCAAACATGGATACTGCATTCAGTCGCCGTTTCCAATCCATTGTTTTCTTCCCGGCACCAAATTATGAGCAGAGGCTAAGACTTTGGAGAAATACTTTTGAAGGGCATGTAAAATTGGATAGCGATGTTGATTTTAAAGTTTTGGCAAATGATTATAAAATTACCGGAGGTGCGATCATCAATGTGCTCAGGTATTGTTCACTGTCTGCACTAGAGAGAGGAAGCCTCATTGTGAGTATGGATGATATTCGAGAAGGGGTTAAAAAAGAATTGAAAAAAGAAGGAAAAACATTGGAGTAGTCAAATAAGTCAAATTTGGAATTCGAGTATTTATAAATTTCTAAGTATGTAGAATTTAAAAGTCAAGCTACAAAACTATTTGTCACATTGCTTAAAATAGCTACCTTTGACTGGATTAATCTCAACAATATATTTTATAATTTACATTCCAGTAGTCAATTTATCATGAAAATACATAATTTCTCTGCAGGTCCGGCAATTTTGCCAAAATCAGTGCTCGAGGAAGCCGCTCAGGCGATTCTCAATTTTAACAACCGTGGTCTTTCTATCCTTGAAGTTTCACATCGTGGAAAGGATATTATCGCCGTTGTTGACGAGGCAGAAGCGCTGATAAAGGAATTTCTTGGAGTAGGAGAGGATTATAAGGTACTGTTTCTTACAGGAGGGGCAAGCACACAATTTTTTATGGTGCCAATGAACCTTTTGAATGAAAATGAAACTGCTGCCTATCTGAATACAGGTGTTTGGGCAGATAAAGCGATTGAGCAGGCCCTTGATTATGGAACTGTCGATGTCGTTGCTTCCTCCAAAGATTCAAACTACACTTTTATTCCAAAGGATTATATAGTAAAACCAGGAACAAAATATTTGCACTATACCAGCAATAATACTGTTTATGGTACCCAGTTCCATCATGTTCCGGCAGTTCCCGAAGGATGCCTCTTGGTGGCCGACATGTCATCAGATATATTTTGCCGTCCTGTAGACGGAAACAAATTCGACCTGATTTATGCTGGTGCACAGAAAAATTTGGGACCTGCAGGTGTAACAATTGTGATTGTGAAAAAATCGATACTTGGCACGCTTACTCGAAAAATTCCAACTATGCTCGATTACAGAGTACATGTCAAAAATGAATCGATGTACAATACTCCGCCGGTTTATCCAATATATGTTACCATGCTCACACTACGTTGGATCAAAGCGATGGGCGGACTAAGTGCTATGGAACGCCGAAACAGAGAGAAGGCATCCTTGCTCTATGCCGAAATCGACCGTAACCCATATTTCGAAGGAACCACTGCTGTTGAAGACCGTTCATGGATGAATGCCACCTTCCTGGCTGACAGTCCCGAGCACGAAGCTGCTTTTACAGCCTATTGTAAGGCAAATGGCGTTGATGGAATAGCAGGTCACCGATCTGTAGGTGGTTTCCGAGCTTCGATGTATAATGCCATGGATTTGGATGCAGTTAAGTTTTTGGTTGAGCTAATGCAAAACTTCAAACCATAGTTCGTCTATAAATCTTCAATCAGCTTTTGTGCTTGTATGATGCTGTTTGCTGCATTTTCTACAATGAAAAGAAATGATTCGTCGTTTCCATCCATATTGCCTTCTTCCGACTTTGATTTTAGCTCCAACTGAGCAGTCTTTGCTGTAAGCTCCTCCATTCCAAGCATGTGAAAAGAGGTTTTAAGCTTATGTGCCCAAAAATAGACTCTTTCCCTGTTTTTTTGATTGAAAGCCTCTTTTAGAAACTCAAGTTCTTTGTCAGTTTCTTCAATGTATGTTTTTAGCATTTCTGAGATAAAATCCATATCTCCGCCACTAATTTTATTCAGATATTCTAATTTTATCTTAGTCATTTTCTCAAAATTTATTTGTGGTTTTTTCTTTGTGATGCTAACATTCGGTATATCGTCGATTTTCCAATGCCAAGCTTATCGGCAACAAGCAGGACGTCATTGTCATACTTTTCGAGATAACTGTTGACAATATACTCATTGTATTTTTCCAGACTTTGTTCTCCGTCGCTAATCAGATTGATAATGGGTTTTTCACGAAATACAAGCTCCTCTTTCTTAATTTCTTCACCTTTCGACAGCAGAGCAGCAGTTTCGACTATTGATTTTAATTCCACAACATTTCCGGGGAAATTGTGCTGTAGTAATAAATCTCTTGCACCCGTAGAAATAGTCATTGATTGCAGTCGATTTACACGCACAAAGGTCCTTAAAATATTATTGGCCAAGGAAATAATATCCTGTCCCCTGTCCCTCAATGCCGGAATGTGAACACTAAAGCCCGCAAGCTGATAAAATAAATCCTCGCGCAGTTGCTTGAACTTAATGGCTTTTTCGAGATTTTTCCATGAGATACAAATCAAACGCGCATTCCAAAAAACAATATTTGGCCCTCCGGGCTTCAGGTATTTCTTTTCTCGGATGGCCCTTAAAAGTTTACTCTGAATAGACATTGGCAAGGAATCAATATTTTCGATACAGAGACTGCCTCCACTTGCACTTTCAATTGCACCAATCTTTCTTTTCTGAATGCCGGCATTGCTGTCTTTTTCTCTTCCAAAAAGCTCATATTCAACAAAATCGGGAGGATATGCTAAAACGTCGAAGCGCAAAAAAGGGCCTTCTTTTCGTTTCGACATACTATGAACGGCAGCTGCAGCTTCGTACAATTCAGTTCCGCTTTCACCTTCAATGAGCAGATTAATCTCTGATTTTGAAACATCTTCCAATAGCCTGTAAAGCTTGCGCATGCGTCTTCCTGTTCCTAAAAAACCAAAATCGCGGAACTTATCGCTGATTCCCTTTTTGACACGTTCTTCCGGATTCCATTTTTCTCCTGAATAAGATTCTAAGAGTTGGCTCAAATAGGTGCTGTTAAAGTTGTTGGCAGCAATATAATCGCCGATTCCAATTTTCATAAATTGTACAGCGTCCTGATATCCAGGATTTTCTGCAGCGTAAATGATTCTTGAAGAAGGACTTATTTCCCGTAGTTTTTCTACAAAATCGGAAAAGGTAATGCCTTTTAGTTCTGGCATACCAAAAACAAACACAAAATCAGCTTCCAAATGCGCATGAGCCAGCGCCGAATAGAAGTCGCTAAGCATGTAAAATACAGCCTTTTTAAATTTTTCCTGAATGTCGTTGAGCAGTGGATTGGGCTCCGACACCAAGAAAATTTTTATAGGGGCTATTTCATCTAACATCCAACTTGAACTTAGTATTATACAAAAAAGCGGAACATTACTGTAAAACAGCTATGTCCGCTTTGTATTTCGGAAAAATCTTTATTGCTTGAGCTCAGAAGAATTATTTCACTATTGGAAGGAATTCATCATTTAGCGCATAAACATAGGACCAGAGCAAAAGGAAAAAGATAATAAATAGGGCCAATCCTAATAGAAAACGCTCAGTTCCCCAAATTTTTTGATGATTGCTCATAAGAATAAAATTTATAGTAGTTCGAATGAATTTCAAATTAAGCCCACAAGATAAAAACAATCTTAGGAAAATTAATGATTGTGTGTCAATTTTTAGTGGTGGTTAATTTAAAAAAGTAGAGTATATCATAATTTAAAGCGGGAAAACTGAAATTGAGGGACGATTATTTTGATTTTTCTTTAGCAATTTTCTCAATCTCATCCATTTTGTAGACAAAGATACTGCCATCTCCTGTCTCTATTTTTAAAGTTTCATTAGGAATTTGCTCAATAATAATACCTTTAACTACAGATCCGTTTTTAAGGTAAACTAAATCTCTCATTGATTCATTTTGCTTTTCAACAATCTTGGAATTTTTAGTTTTAGTAGATAGACCTAATATCAAAAACAATAATGCAAACAGTAGCAATACTCCACCCAATATTAAGCTAAAGATTACGGTAATTATTGATAGGAGTGATAAAATTGTAGAAATTACAAGAAATGTAGTTGAAATAGGATTGTTATCATTTGTTATTTTCTTTTTTTTTGACAAAAACTTTCCTTGTTTTTTTTTCTTTGATTTTGAAACAGAGGCGCTTTGTTCTTTTATTGGATTCGAAATGATATTTTCGATTCGAAATGATTTATTTTCATTTTTCATTTGCTTGTATGTTTGATTATCCACCCTCTCAAATGAGTATACTGGACTTGTAAAACATGTTAGCATGATAGCTAGTATCAGATAAAAGGCTTTTTTCATGGTATTAAGTTTATTATGTGAATTATTACTTTGACAAATGTAATAATATTCTCAATAGTTACCATATATGATAACCTAAAATTTTAATATTTCTTGAACCTTATCTTCCAAAAAGCGAATGGAAAATAAGGAAATACTTGTAAAATTAGGAGCAAGAATTAGCCTAATAAGAAAAGCAAAAGGTCTATCGCAGCAAGAGCTTGCAGCGCTTATTGAATATGAAAAATCTCATATGAGTCGACTTGAGAAAGGAGGGACTAATCCAACCTATTTAACCTTGATGAAAGTTGCAAAGGCATTGGATATAAGCATTTCAGAATTACTGGAAGGATTATAATTATAAAAAAATAGGTTTCTGCAGTAATGCAGAAACCTATTTAAAAATTGGGCAAAGAATTGACTACTAATTTAATCTTTATCGCCTATATCTTCTAAAAATTAGTTCTTAATACCTATTTACTGGCCACTAAAACTGGCTACTAATCTAATACCTCACGCAGAGCTCCCAAAGAACTTACATAATCTACAACGCAAAGATGCGCAAAGCTAGATTCTATTTATTATATTACTAGTACTTAAAGCACTGGCTACTAAATTACTGGTTACTGGCTACTAAAAAACCTGCCCCTAGTTAATAAGCTTTTGCAAAAAGTACTCTCTGCTCACTCTCTTTTCCTGTTAGCACACATTTGCAGCTACCTTTTTCATCAGTAGGAGTTTTAAATGGAATACAACGAGTAGTTGCGCCAGTCAGTTCTTTGATTTTGAGTTCAGTCTCTGTATTTCCGTCCCAGTATGCATAGACAAAGCCGCCTTTTTCTACAGCTGCACTGAAATCATTCCAATTGTCTGCAACAGTAATATTGTCCTGCAGTCTTTTAAGCGCACGCTGATATAGGTTTTCCTGTATTTCGGCCAGTAGTTTTTCGATATTATCACAAATGCCATCCAGTTCAACAGCGTTTTTCTCCTTGGTATCGCGGCGGGCTACTTCTACCACACCTTTTTCCAAGTCTTTCAAACCAACGCCCAAACGCACAGGTACACCACGCATTTCGTACTCGGCAAATTTGAAACCCGGACGGGTTTTTTCATCATTGTCATATTTTACACTAATGCCTTTAGCTTTGAGGCCCGACATGATTGAAGCCACAGCCGCTTCTATTTTTTCCTGACCCTCCTTTGCAGGGAATGGAACAATTACTACCTGAATAGGCGCCAAACGAGGCGGTAATACCAGGCCATCATCGTCCGAATGTGTCATAATAAGCGCACCCATCAAACGGGTTGAAACACCCCAAGAGGTTGCCCATACATATTCTTCCTGATTGCTGCTATTGAGGAATTTTACATCGAAGGCCTTGGCAAAATTCTGCCCCAAAAAGTGGGAGGTTCCGGCCTGTAAAGCTTTTCCATCCTGCATCAGCGCTTCAATCGTAAAAGTATGGTCAGCACCGGCAAAACGTTCCTGTTCGGTTTTTTCGCCCTGAATTACGGGCATAGCCATAATTTCGCGGGCAAAATCGGCATATACATCCAGCATCAGCCTTGACTCTGCCATAGCCTCTTCTTTGTTGGCATGCGCAGTGTGCCCCTCTTGCCAGAGGAATTCAGTAGTGCGCAGAAAGAAACGGGTACGCATCTCCCAACGTACAACATTGGCCCATTGATTGATAAGCAGCGGCAGGTCACGGTATGAGGTAATCCAATCGCGGTAAGTATCCCAAATAATAGTTTCAGATGTGGGGCGTACAATAAGTTCCTCTTCAAGTTTAGCTTCGGGATCGACAATTACGCCATTACCATTGGGGTCATTCATTAAACGGTGATGAGTCACAACTGCACATTCCTTGGCAAAGCCCTCAACATGCGCAGCCTCCTTGCTCAAAAAGCTTTTGGGTATAAAAAGCGGAAAATAAGCATTCTGATGCCCTGTTTCTTTGAAACGGCGGTCGAGGTCGTCGCGCATTTTTTCCCAAATTGCAAAGCCATAAGGTTTGATAACCATGCAGCCGCGTACTTTTGAATTAGAAGCCAAATCGGCCTTCTTTACAATGTCTAAATACCATTGCGAGTAGTCTTCAAGTTGTGAGGTAATTTCCTTTGCCATTTGATTTTTATGTGGATTATAGGTTTTTAAATGTGACGATTTTGTTAAAAGAAAGATAGCCTGACAAATATCATCAGATTAATAGACAGATATTTGCGACAAGTTTATTATTTTTGATGTTCTTAAGTCATAAAACTTTGAAACTTTTGATAATTCTTGTGGCTTTTAAGCACGAATGAACTGCAAAAATACGTCAAAGCTTTTATTAATAGTCGATGATAGCTTAAAATTTAAAAATATTATGAAAAAGCATTTTTCTATTTTTCTAATAAGCGCTTTTGCCATCTTTTCTGGCATAGGTTTAAGCGCCCAAGGCAACGATGACCTTTATTTCGATGGTGTTGAAAAACCTAAGAAACAGGAAATTGTCACAGAAGAACCCGAGCTTAAGCAAGATCAGGAACTGAGTGCTGAAGATGATTATGTTGACGAAAATTATGAGTATGAATACTCTGCAAGGATTCGCCGTTTCCATCAGCCTGCCCGCGGTTTTAGCTATTACAGTAATTATTATACCGATAACTATTGGTATGATCCCTTCATGCCAGGCATGAACATTTATGTAGTGCAACCATATTACATGCACAATAGCTGGGGATGGAGCTATCCGTACAGCTCATGGGGATACGGTTACAGTTCATGGGGTTATGGCTGGAGCAGTTACGGAGGCTTCAATAATTATTACAACGTAGGTTTCGGCCCATGGGGAAATCAATGGGGTTACAGCCCTTATTGGCCAGGCTATAATCAGGGTTATTGGAACGGTTGGTACAACAATGGCTGGTACAACAACGGATGGCATCACCAAAATAATAATTGGAATGGCTGGTTCGAAAGTGCTGCACCCAATGCCGGAAATTTTGTAACAAACAGATCTCCACGCGGTTCTGATACAGGCATTCACAGAAGTAGAAATACTCCAGTGCAAGGATATGACAACCAACAGCGTCAAATCCAAAATGCACCTGATAGGTTGAACCCCGATAAGGTCGGCAGACAAAGGGAAACAACTACAAACCCAAATGTCCGCCCCGATGTCAATCCAAATGTTCGTCCCGATGTCAATCCAAATGTCCGCCCTGATATCCGCGAGCCTCAGCCTAATGTCAGACCCAACCCTGTTAGTCCTCAACCTAGCATCAGACCTCAACCTAGCGTCAGACCTCAAATCAATCCAACTGTAAAGCCTCCTGTTCGTGAGACAAATCCTACCCGAACTATACCAGAAAGAAGGAGAGACAATAGTGGTTTTGACAACAACAGTTTTAATAATAATTTCAACAATAGTTTTAATAACGGTAATAGCGGTTTTAATGGATCGGGCAGAAGTTCAACCCCATCTCCTGCACCATCCCCGGCAATAAGAAGCAGTGGTGGAAGAAGATAATTTATAGCACTGCTTTTTTGCAAAATTTATGCAGTAATCCCCATTTCTGTTTACCCTTATTCCGCATCCATGTTAATGAAAATAAATAAGCTTCTTTTAACTACGGCCTTAGCTTTACCTTTTATGGTACAAGCGCAAATGACTAGTGATGCCCTTTTGATAAGCGAACAGTCTCACTTCACCACTGCCCGAAGTTTGGGTGTTGCTGGAGCAATGGGCGCCCTTGGAGGAGATATGTCTTCAATGTTTAATAATCCGGCAGGACTGGGTATTTACCGAAGCTCAGAATTTCAAATCAGTCCTGGTCTTCAGTTTTTAGGCATTAGAAGTACTTTTGTTAGTGATACCCTAAGGCCCATGGCCCTAAATAACCGCACAGGTATATATTTTGGCGGTATAGGTTTTGTCTATTCTGAAGAATTGACTGGTGATTGGAAAAATGTCAACTTTGGCGTCAGTTACAGTCGTTTGGCTTCCTTCAATAGGACTTTTTCTTTCAGCGGCGTTTCTACCGGTTCTAGACTTGTAAATTTTACTGAGGAAGCCAATAACTCAAATGCGCAACCCGAAAATCTCGACCCATTTGAGGAAAATTTGGCATGGACAGGCTATTTTATTGACAATCCCGGTGGTGGGACTTCATACATCGGCGCGGCAACCGATTCCAATTATATCAAAAAAAGTCAACTCTTCCGACAAAGCGGCGGCATCAATGAGTTGGGTATCAGTTTGGCCGGAAATTACAAACACAAGCTTTACATAGGAGCAACCCTGGGCGTGGATTTCATAAAACAGCGCGAGCTCAAAGACTATGAAGAGAGCGACCCAAGCGGAAATATGGACTTCAAATCGTTACGATTCAGAGAGGAACGTAATGTAAGCGGGGTAGGGATAAATTTTAAGTTCGGACTCATTTACCGTATCAATAAAAACCTGCGCATGGGATTGGCCATTCATAGCCCTACAGGTTACGGACTGAATGAAGATTATGATACGCAGTTGAGTGGCGCTGTAATTTACAACGATACACTCAGAACTACTAGTGCAGATAATCCCCTTGTTTCGCCAACAGGAAAGTATGAGCACAATTTTTATAGCCCCTGGCTTTTCAATTTTAATTTGGGGATTGTTTTAGGCGACAAGGACGCTAAAACTAAGGGCTTTATTGGAATTGAAGGAGAATATCTCGATTACAGCTCTGCCGCATTTTCTTTAAAAGCTTCTGATGTTAACGCTACTGTTGGCGATCAGGATTATATCAATCAGATCAACAGTGCAATTTCTGATAACTATCAGGGAGTCGCTAGAGCCAAAATAGGTGCGGAGTTAGCAATGGACAAAATTCGCATTCGTGCTGGTTATCGCTTGCAAACCTCTCCCTATCAGAAAGCAGTGAAGGGTGTTAATGATTTTCGCAATGATATCAGCCTGGGTTTCGGCATCAGAAACGATGATTTCTTTGTAGATTTGGCTTACAATTATACCATTGCAGGCTTTGAATATTCACCTTACTATGCCACCTCTGAAAGGAATAACCCAAGGACTGTAAATGATGTAAATGCTGGAATTTTCTTACTAAGTTTTGGCGTCAGATTTTAGAAATAAAGACATAAAGGCCTTTAAATTACACAAAAAAGAAAGAACATTTTTGTAATGTAAAATAAAGAGTGTATATTTGCACTCAAATGGAAAAACGACTGAAGAGGGAACAAGACTGTTCCCTTTTTTATTAGATAGCATCAGGCATCAGTATGGCAGACATTAAACAGAAACTAAGTGAAGTTCTGGAGGAAAAATTCAGTCAGGAGGGTTACGGCGATTTCTTTGTAGTGGAGATTCATCAATCGCCCAATGACCATATTGAAGTTTTTTTGGATCACGACAAAGGGCTTCAGTTGGAACATTGCGTTGAGATAAGCAGAGTTTTGGAGAAATATATCGAAGAAAACACGCTGCTAAGTGAAAAGTATACCCTTGATGTTTCCTCTGCAGGCGTAGGTTCAGCACTGAAACTTGTCAGGCAGTACCGCAAAAATATCGGAAGATTGTTGAGCGCAGAGCTGACAGACACGCATGTGAATGCCAAGGGAACCTTGGTCGAGGTACATGATGATCACATAGTACTCGAGCACAGCGAAAAGGTTCAGGAAGAAGGAAAGAAAAAGAAAAAAGAAGTTATGGTTCGCGAAAACATAGCTTATGACAGAATAAAAAAAGCAGTCATTAAAATAGCATTTTAAACAACATTTAAGTTTTTCAGACTAAAAACGCATAAATATTATGAGTATCAATTTGATGGATTCCTTCTCGGAGTTTAACAATATAAAAAGTATCGACCGCCCAATGATGGTGCGTGTTCTCGAGGATGTATTCAGAACGCTTATCCGTAAAAAATATGGTGCCGATGACAATTTTGATATCATCGTAAGTACCACCGAAGGTGATCTTGAAATTTGGAGAAAAAGAGAAATCGTTCCTGATGGAGAGGTAGAAGATGAGCGTTATCAGATTTCTATAAGTGATTCACTCAATATTGATGAAGATTCAGAAGTTGGTGAAGAATGTTATGAGAAAATTACGGTTGAATCTTTCGGCCGTCGTGCAATCATGGCTGCCCGTCAAACGCTGATTTCCAAAATCCTTGAATTGGAAAAGGATAAAATCTATCGTAATTATGTTGATCGCGTTGGAGAATTGGTATTGGGCGAAGTAAGTCAGGTACTGAAGCGCGAAATCGTTGTAGTTGACGAAGTGAGTAGTGCCGAACTTATTCTTCCTAAACAGGAAATGATTCGTGGCGACTTTTTCAAAAAAGGCGATATTGTACGCGCAGTAATCAACCGAGTGGATATGAAAAATAACACGCCAACGGTTATTTTATCGCGTACAGATAATAAATTCCTCGAGAGATTACTTGAACAGGAGGTTCCTGAAATTGAAGATGGTCTTATTACTATTCGCGGTATTGTACGTGCTCCGGGCGAGCGTGCCAAGGTTGCAGTTGAGTCATTCGATGAACGTATCGACCCTGTAGGTGCCTGTGTTGGTATGAAGGGTTCACGTATTCATGGTATCGTACGTGAGTTGCGCAACGAAAATATCGACATTATCAATTATACACACAACGAAAGTCTTTTCATACAGCGTGCACTCACGCCTGCAAAAGTAAACTCTATAGATTTGGATACCAATAAGCGCAGAGCTTCGGTTTTCTTAGACTCTGAGGAAATCTCGAAAGCTATTGGTAAAAAAGGTATCAATATCAAACTTGCGAGCGATCTTACCCGATATACCATCGATGTATTCCGCGAAGGTGCCGTACAACACGAAGTTGACTTTGACGTTGAGCTCGATGAATTCCGCGATGAAATCGAAGACTGGATCATCGATGAACTCAAATCAATTGGTTGCGATACCGCATTGGATGTTTTGGATTTGAAACCTGAAGAACTTGTTCGTAGAACTGACCTCGAAGAGGAAACAATCAAAGAGGTATTGGAAATTCTAAGAGCCGAAATTGAAAATTCTGAAGAGGACGAGGAAGGATAGTCCCAAGTAGCCATCTAAAGGGGTTTAACCTATTTAAAATTTTATAAAGAACTAATAATAAAAGGATATTGTTAAGAGGCTTGTATGCCTTATTTCAATAAGTATTAAATAATAAATAAGTAAGCGCGGTTTTGAACAGCTAAATAATAAGCTCACAAAATTCTCTTATCTTTGATTTCAAATTAAAGTTTTTTTAAGCCAATAGTAATTTACCGAATGTCTAAAAAGTTAGTACAAGTAGCTGCAGAGCTAAACGTTGGGACCAAAACAATCGTCGAGTTTTTGACAGGAAAGGGATTCGAGGTGATCGATAAACCCACTGCGAAGATTTCTGAAGAAATGCTCGATATCCTCATTAAAAATTTTCAAAAATCGATTGCTATCAAAGAGCAAGCCGAACAGATTACTATTGGTAACCGTGTAGTGCCCAAAAAAGAGGAAAAGCCAATTATTAAGGAAGAACCAAAACCACTATTCAAAAAGGAGCTTCCCGTAGAAACAGTTGTTGAAAAAGTAGTAGAGCAGCAACCTGTTGTTGTCGAGGAGAAAGAATATAAGCTGAGCGGTCCGAAAATTTTGGGTAAAATAGATTTGGATGCAAACAGAAAAACAAACAAAACTGAGAAAAAGGAAGAACCGATTGCCGAAATTCCAAAAATTGAAGAGAAAAAAGAAATAGTTAAGACGGTTGAGGTTGAAAAAGAACCTGTTGTAGAAATCAAAGAGACGCCAAAAGTCGAAATAGAAGTAAAAACTGAAGAAGCGGTAGATGATAATCATATTAAAACGGTATCACCTCAGTTGAAAGGTTTGAAGATTTTGGGTAAAATTACGATTGAAGACAATAGCAAAAAGAAGAAGAAGGTTACTAAGAAAGGTGAAAATGTGAGCGATGCCAAACCTGCTACAGTAGGTGAAGCTCCAAAAGACGGAAGTGGAGATGCTAAGAAGAAACGCCGCAAACGGACCAAAATTACTAAAGGGGAGCCTGTAAAAGAAGAAAACAGACCGGCTTCTAATAACAATGCCCCTGCCACTAACGCAGGCAATAACAATAATAACAATAATAGTAATAATAATAACGCAGCCAATAAAAAGAAAAAGAAAAAAGATAAACGTAAGGAAATCAGCGATAAAGAAGTTGGTGACAAATTAAAAGAAACGATGGCCCGCGTTCAAGGCGGTAATAAAGTTAAGAAATTTGGCTCTACACGTTCAGCCCGTGATGAGAAAAAAGAACAGGCCAGAATAAGATTGGAGGAAGAATCGGAAGAGGATATGATTCTTCAGGTAACCGAATTCATCTCTGTTTCTGAGTTGGCCGGACTTTTGGATACTTCTCCTGCAGAAATTATCACCATGTGTATGCAGGTCGGACATTTTGTTTCAATCAATCAAAGACTCGATGCAGAATTGATAGAACTGATTGCAGCAGAATATGGCTACGAAGTAGAATTTATCTCTGCTGAGGAGCAAATTGAAATTGAGGAAGAGGAAGAAGATTCTGAAGAAGATCTCGAACCACGTGCCCCAATTGTTACCGTTATGGGTCACGTTGACCATGGTAAAACATCTTTACTTGACCATATCCGTAAAGCCAACGTAGCCTCAGGCGAGGCGGGTGGTATCACTCAGCACATTGGAGCATATGAAGTAAATGTACACGGAAAAGGAAATATAACTTTCTTGGATACGCCCGGTCACGAAGCCTTTACGGCCATGCGTGCTCGTGGTGCTAAGGTAACCGATATTGCAGTAATTATCATTTCGGCCGATGACTCGGTGATGCCTCAAACGCGCGAGGCGATCAGTCACGCTCAAGCTGCTGGTGTACCAATCGTATTTGCCATCAATAAAATTGATAAAGACGGAGCTAATCCCGATAAAATCAAACAGGAACTTGCTGGTATGAATTATCTCATCGAAGAATGGGGTGGTAAATACCAAAGCCAGGATATATCTGCCAAAAAAGGTCTTCATGTTGACTTGCTTTTGGAAAAAATTCTTCTCGAAGCGGAGATGCTCAATTTGAGAGCAAATCCTGATAGAAGAGCATTGGGAACTATTCTTGAGGCCTCTATTGAAAAAGGACGTGG
>CANETR010000004.1 GCA_947441325.1 Saprospiraceae bacterium | reverse complement strand
GGCCTAATTGTACTCATCATTGTTATTGCTATTTTTTTGATCATAGGCATTGCTTGGTTGATTTTCAGGCTTTTTAGAAAAAAAAGACCAAGTGCTGCACCAGTAGCTCCCCGACCACATAGAAGGCCAAGGAATCGCCCAAGGCGAAGCTTTATCATTATTAGATAACAATATCAATCGCTGTTTCAAAAATTTGAAACAGCTTTTTTTGTCCTATCTGAAGCCATATTAAAGTCAAAATGATAGTTTAGGATTAAAAAACTGATTAACTTAGCAGTCAAAATTGTTTAATAACATGAGAATTGTAGGATATATCGAAAACGAAGCCTGTAAGGTGACGGTTTTTCATCAGGGTTTGCGTTTTATGGTCAAATTTGAAGACGGTTTGTACGAACAGGCATTTAAATTTCGGGAATCGGACAAAATCAAAGGCCTTAATGATATTAAAACCCTGATTGATAAGGCATTCATTTCCGAAGTCATGATAAGGTTTTCTGAAATGAGACAATCTACAGGAAAGCTTCTCGGCAGATTTATAGGCGATGCGCCCGAATTTGAAGATGAAGAAATAATTTAAACGTTTTCCCCTCCCCAATTTATGTCCCCTCTTTTTTCACTTCCCAAATGGGCAGCTGCCAACCCAAAAACAGCTAGATTGCTCATTATTATTTTGAGCCTTTTTAGTGCTGTTCTTTGTTTTGAATTTGGACTTTACCTGCCCGAAATCAATTTTTGGGGAGCAATTTTTATGTGGTCGGCTGCAGTTTTGCTTGCTGCTTATGCTTACTATAGTTATAAGAAAGGTAAGACTCCTATTAAAAGAACCATTATTTATTTCTGCTTAAGTGTACTTTGGCTTCATTTAGGCAATCAGTCACTTTCCTTTTTAAGCGTAAGCGATTCTAATATAACTGAACTTAGTACCGCTTCAGTAGGTCCCATTAAACCTATTGCAAAGACAGAGAAACAAATCCAAAAATCTATAAAAAAACATCTTGGCAAAAATGCAAAAGCAGCTTCGTAGATTGTTTAAGGCTTATGACAATTTAAGCCCAATTGCAGCTTTTTTTATATTTTTTCTGTTAGCCCTGCTCGCATTAGCTATTGCTTATTTCCTGGCGATCATTTCCTGCTCCTTGAGTTTTAGCGGACAAGTCACTTTGTCATATGTCGTGTTGATCAGTGCCGCAATTTTTGCACTAGGTGGGTTATTCCTGATTGGATATGCTATTTACAGGGCGCTAAAAGGCCAGGGAATCAAAAACAAAAAATCCCGTACTTGAACATTCAGGCAAAATGCCGAATTGACAATTCCGATTCTGTTAAAACAGGCAGACAAAAGGTTAAACATTGCCCATTACACGTTTCGATAAATGATAAGTTTGGTACTTTTTTGGATAAAGCCTTTTTACTTTTTATCCAATTATCAAAACTTGCAAAAATTGCAAGTTTTGATAATAGACTATCCCAAAAATTCCTTCACTACATCACAAATATATTTCAACTGCTCCTCATCCAACTCTGAATGCATAGGCAAGGAGATGACAGTTTTGCAGAGCTGTTCTGTAACTGGCAGCGCAGATGCAAGGCGAGAGCAAGTCCTGAAAGCATCCTGTTCATTGAGCGGAAGCGGATAATAAATCATAGAGGGTATGCCTTTTTCTTTCAGATATTCCTGAAGGGAATCGCGTTTTTCGGCAGGAACCTGTAAGGTGTACTGATGAAAAACATGGGTTGAATTATGCTGCCTTGCTGGAATTTTCAGTCCGGGCAAAGCGGATAAATGTCGGTCGTAATAGGCTGCTGCATGCTGACGCGCAGTTGAAAATTCATCGAGATGTCTTAATTTTACTTCGAGCAGGGCTGCCTGAATGGAATCGAGGCGGGAATTTACCCCTATAGCATCGTGATAATAGCGTCTTTTCTGTCCGTGATTGGCAATTATGCGCAAGTCGCTAGCGAGCTGTTCATCGTTGCAGTACATAGCACCGCCATCGCCATAGGCTCCTAGATTTTTTGAAGGATAAAAGGAAGTGCAACCCACCGTACCTATGGCTCCGCTTTTTACTTTCCGTCCGTCGGAGAAGGTGTAATCTGCTCCAATAGCTTGGGCATTGTCTTCAATCACAAAGAGATTATGCTTTTTGGCAAGATCCAAAATAGGCTCCATATCGCAACATTGTCCAAAGAGGTGTACTGGCACGATAGCCTTGGTTTTATCGCTTATTGCTGCTTCAATATGCGCTGCTGTAATATTGAAAGTATCAGGCGCTACGTCGGTCATTACCACAGTAAGTCCTAGCAAGGCAGCTACTTCGGCTGTAGCAACATAGGTAAAGGCTGGCACAATCACCTCATCACCAGGTTTTAATCCCAGGGCCATGAGGGCTATCTGTAGCGCATCGGTGCCGTTTGCACAGGGAATGACATGATTTACAGAAAGATACTTTTCCAGCTTTTCCTGAAAAAGTTTCACTGCAGGACCGTTAATATAAGTCGTTGTTTCGAGCACTTCGGCTATAGCTGCATCAATTTCGCTTTTATATCTTTCGTATTGGGACTTGAGGTCCACCATTTGTATTGGGTTCATATGTGAAGTAAGAAGTTGGAAATTAGAAGGCAAAAATTAGAGGGCTGAAATTTGTATCAGGTATCAGGTATCAGGTATCAGGTATCAAGTATTAAGATATCTTTCGATCTTTCTTCTTTCATCTTTCACCCTCCAAACACAAAAATAATTTTAAATCATCGAAAATAAAAGAAAAGGGCGTTTTTAGCGTTAAGCAATCATATAAAAAATAAAAAATTGAGTATCTTAACAACCGCTTTTAAATAATGATCGTTAAGAAACTGAAGGTTTATCCTAAAACATAAAATAACATAAATGGAAAAAGTAAAAATTCTTTGGGCAGATGATGAAATCGCCATGCTGAAACCGCAGATTATGTTCTTGGAAAACAAGGGATATGAAGTGATCACGGTGAGTAACGGGCACGATGCAATAGATGAAATTGAGGGAAATCCCGGAAAAATCGATGTAGTTTTTTTGGACGAAAGTATGCCCGGAATTTCCGGACTTGACACGCTCGACAAAATCAAGCAGATTGCACCCCACATGCCAGTTGTAATGATTACTAAAAATGAGGAAGAAGGGGTAATGGAACAGGCAATCGGTTCAAAAATAAGCGACTACCTTATCAAACCTGTCAACCCGGTACAGGTACTCAGTACGCTGCGCAAACTCGTGGACGGTAAAAGACTCGTTCAGGAAGAAACTTCCATGAAATACCAACAGGAATTCAGGAATATACTCAATGAAATTAACAATAGCATGGATGCGGCTGAATGGGCTGCCATTTATAAAAAAATCATTCATTGGGAGCTGCAATTAGATGAATCGAAGATTACCAATATGCAGGAAATTCTGGCAACTCAAAAGGAAACTGCCAATTCTGAATTTTCTAAATTCATCACCAAAAACTACCTCGATTGGCTCGATAACAAGAACAATCCGCCGGTAATGTCGCACGATGTGCTGCGCTCCATGGTTTTTCCCGATGTTAAGGACGACAGACTCACCGTTTTTTTACTTTTGGACAATTTGCGCTATGACCAGTGGAAAATGATTGAGCCAATTGTATCGCGTTATTACAAAGTAGAGGAAGAGGAGTATTTTTATGCCATATTGCCCACCACCACACAATACAGCCGCAACTCCATTTTTGCAGGCATGATGCCATCTGATATTGAAAAGAATTTTCCAGATATGTGGTTTAATGACAATGAACGCGGCGGAAAAAATCTACATGAAAAAGACTTTTTGGGGGAACAAATCAAAAGGGTTTTCCGCAAACCTATAAAATATGATTACATCAAAATAACGAGCACCGAAAATGGCAAAGCCATGGCAGATAATATCCTTAATTATGCACACAATAACCTGCTTTGCATTGTGTATAATTTTATCGATATGCTCTCCCATGCTCGTACCGAGATGGAAATCCTGAAGGAACTTGCCGGTGACGAGAAAGCTTATCGTTCGCTTACTGTCTCTTGGTTCGAGCACTCCCCTATCTGGGAGGCTCTTAAGGTTTTGTCGGAACAGAAAAACATTCAGCTATTCATTGGCACCGACCACGGAAGCATCAGGGTGCAGGATGCCTCAAAAGTTGTAGGAGACCGTGAAACGACTACCAATTTGCGTTATAAAGTGGGCCGCAATCTTCAATACGATAAAAAAGATGTTTTTGATCTTAAAAAACCTGAAGACGGAAAGCTTCCCAGGCCTAATGTCAGTTCAACTTTCATCTTTGCAAAAGGCGATAAGTTCTTCCTATACCCGAACAATTACAACCACTTCAATAATTATTATAAAGATACTTTCCAACATGGTGGTATCTCCTTAGAGGAAATTATTGTACCGATTATAAAACTGCGCAGCAGATAATGCTTTCTAATCAAATAATAAAAGGAGTGACCGGGATTTTAACCTAGTCACTCCTTTCTTAATTTTGAGCGGATTTTACTAAAACGAACCGATATTCACTACTTTTGGAACTTTGATACTTTCATGTCCTTCGGGCACAAGAATCGAAACAGGTGCGGGCATGCCATTAGATTTATCGGCCTTTTCAATCCAGATTTTATATTTTTTACCTTTTATCGCTGACCAGCCAAAGCCATCACCATTTGAATAACTTAGATTTACTCTGCTGATTTTTAAAGGATTGGCATAAAATTTCACATTACTAAAGTCTTTATTCAGTGAAAAACGCGCTACATCCTGTCGCAACGATTTAGCATTTTCATTTACAAGACCTCCGCCAGCTAAGTCTAGAAATTTTCCTGCACATTGGTCAATGTCGGCACTAGTTCGTAGAATTGTTAGATATTGCTCCAAAACAGTTTTTACCTCCTTTGGCAACTTATCAGTAGGAATGTCGTTTTCACGTGATTGGGCTGAGATTAAACCAATAACAGCAAAACTGAGCAATGTTGATAAGAATAATTTTTTCATAATATTAAAAAATTATTGAATGATAAAATTAGCACTCTGACCACTAAATATCTGATTTGCGTTTTGATTCAACTTAACAGTTGCATTAATATACCATCCATTGGCACTTAAGCTTTTGTCGATATTTCCTGGTATTTGTAATGAGCACTCTTTTCTGTAATTTATATAATCCTCCTCAGGTAAGTTAATTTTTTCACTCTGGTAACTTGCATGAACTTTGTTTCCTGAACTTTTGTGTCTAAGTTCAATTACATAGACTGCCTCATGTTGATCATTATTAATTTCATCATCATTATCAGCTCTCAAGTTAACTGTTACACTAATTGTTTGCCCTACTGTATATGAAGATTTATCAACACTAGTACTTATGGCTACATCTTCAATATCAAAAAAAGCGGCACCTGCTGCTGCCGGCAAAGAAGAAATGTAAGATAATGTTTCATCAATACCCTTATCAACAATATCAACAGCTTGTATAGCTCCTGATTTCAAAGATTCAACAACTCTATCAATTTTTTGCTTGTATTGCTCTGCTGCTTTCTTCAAATCCTCCAGTGCCTGCCCCGGCTTAAAAGAGAGCTCACTTGGCACCCATAGTTTTTTGTCATTTTTGGGTTTAATTGACTCAATTTTGAGGAACTCAGCAGAAATGACATTGTATGAAAATGATAAAGACCTGGAAAGGCTTTTGTTCAAACTGTCTAAGAATTGTTTAGCAACACCACCTGGACCAATATCTACAGTAAATCCGCCATTTATACCACCGCTCATACCAAAAAGCATCCAATCCCAGGTTTTGGTTTGGTAATTTCCAGTCAGCTTAGTACTCACTACAAAAGATGCTGAAATTGATGGATTTCCTGAAACTTCAACTGCCTTGAGTAATAAGATTGCTATTTTAATTTTACCAGAGACTGCATTGGAATATTTAACTTCAATTGATGCCTGATCGTTTGCCCAGTTAATTTCCCCACCGGACATAACAGAGGCCGAGAAACCTATTTCAAAACCAAGAATAAAATCAACACCGGCATAGATTGGAAAACCCTGCTCTATACTCCACTTGGCCGAGACTTCGCCACCTATCGCTGCTTTAATCCCATCAAGAGAAATTTCAAGTTCTTTTTTCACAGATGAGCTTGAAGAAACAGCACTTGTTCTATCTCCTACACCATCTTTATTACGATCTTTCCCTCCAGTTTTTTCGTCCTTTAAAGGATCACCATAGTTTTTTGAAGAATCGTATTTGATAGATCCTTTAGCAGCTTCAGGCTGCCGTTCTGTCTTTTCCTGATAGGCACGTTCAAGTTTAAGAATTTCCTGCTCAATCATTTCGAGATTTTTCCACTCATCATTACTCAATTCCCCATCTCTTTCATAATAGATTATCCTAATCCTGTACAACTCACGAAGCTCATTTATTTGTTCTGAGATATCCATATCTATAGTTTTAGTTTAGTTAGACAAATTTTTCAGGTCTGCTTTTATTTTTTCAATACGTGCTTTCATATCATCAATTCCTTTAATTGCCGCTTCTTTACCTCTTTCAAAATTGACCATTATTTCATCTCTGACTTTGAGATATCTTAACACATCTTTCATCATTTTATCAAGTTCTGGTCTTATTTTGGCACTTATGGTATCGTTCATTTTTTGAACCTTTTCCTTCTCTTCCTTTAACATAGATTCGAAAATAGTATTGTGCTTTTGAACTTTTTCAACCATTTTTTTAACAAGATCAACATCTTCTTTTTCTGAAAGAAGATCCGCAAGATTCTTTTTTATGGTTGCCTGTAATGCCTTGAACTCTTCAGCAATTAACCTACCTTGATCAGCATAATGTTGAAGTTTATTTTTATCAATGGCAGCAGCATTATTAGAATTTTCTTCAGGATTCAAAGCCTCTTTAACTATATTTCTTACTTCCTTTATCAGTTCCTGAGCTTCATCACCCACTTCATTAACAAATTCCTTTGCTTCAGACAAAATCTTATCGAGTGCAGTTTTCAATTTATCTGCATTGGCCTGAACTTTATCTAAAGTAATTTTGCCAAAAGCAGCTTTTAACTTATCAGCATTTTCTTTTAAAGTTTTTAAGGCATTCAACAATTTTTCTTTTTTGGGATTTGGCGCTGCCTTTGTCATTTCATCATCAGCAGACTCTGATACAAAATCATCTGTACTTTCGTCAATTGCTACATCCTCAAATTTATCCTCAGGCAGATTTTCATTGGGATCAACTTCCCCTGCAGAGGCAGCTGCATCATTAATTGCTTCACCTACCTGGATTGCCTGTATTTTGACTTTAATTTTATCAAAAAGCGGACTTCCCTTTAGGATTAACAATTCCGGTTTCAGTCCACCGATATTAATTTCTATTTTTGCCTCTCTTTCACCACTGGCATTTTTGCCGAATAAAATAGTACCTCCTCCTGATTTTTTTAGTAAATGCAGCTTTTCCTTTTTGAGCCTTTTCATCTCAAGTTTCATCTCATTCTCTTTTTTAAAAGGTATAGCAATTACTGCTTTTTTGCCTTCGAGCTTATAATCGACCAGAAAAATTGCCGCTTTTGCTTTTTTCCAGGCTGCTTTGTTTTTAAAAGCCTTAATGTACTCGGCTTTTTTCATTTCCTTGATACTGTCAAGGCTTAAATCTTCAGCCATAAAGTTTTGGTTTATTGTATTATATGAATAATTCCTACATTCAAATATAAAGATTTAACTAATTAAAGACAAGTTGTTTCTTTACTATTACATACGCATATTAAAATAAGTGAAACTGTCTTGTTTATGTCGATATAAAATCCTATATTGGCGCTTTTTTCCAAAAAAAAAAAAGCTGCCATAAGGCAGCTTCTAGGATGGAAAATATTTTACTGATTAAACACTAATCAACATTGTCGTGTAAATAAGAATTTGAATCTTTTATTTCAGGTGCAGCTTCATCGCTAATCACCCAACGGGAAAGATTCTTTTCGGAAGAATGCTCTACATTATCCAATTTGAGGCCTTTTCTGAGGTAAGCCGGCTTGTTTTCGAGCTCACTAATCAATTCGGGACTATCAATTTTATAACCCTGAGCTTTCTGTCTATGCTTTCTGTCTTCAGCATTTTCATTTTGAGCAAAATGATCTTCTTCTTTAAAATAAGGTTCAGGAGATTCATTTAACATCTTTGACTGGATAGGCTCAATCTTTTTTCCGAAGGAATTTTGTTGATCCTGCTCCATTTTGAAAGCACTGTTCTTTGAAAAATTGCTAAAATCGTCATCATCATCAAGATTGACACGTACAGGCTGCTTTTCGATTTGCGGACCAACTTTTTTATCGGTACCCGCATTCGACATTTCGTTGAAAGCAGTACGGTTTTGCCCTTCTTTCTTGTTACTGCTAAATCCGGTAGCGATAACTGTTACAGAAAGTTTTTCGCCTAAAGATTCATCAAAACAGTTACCCCAGATAAGATCGGTACCTTGTCCGGCTTCTTCCTGAACATATTCTGTAATCTCAAAAATCTCATCCATAGTCACCTCGCGGGCACCAGATGAAATATTAAGCAGGATATGTTTGGCACCTTTGATATCACTATCTTCGAGAAGCGGTGACTGAAGTGCAGCCTCAACTGCACGAATGGCACGGTCTTCACCTTCAACAGCAGCTGTTCCCATTACGGCTACACCCGAATCGCGCATAACTGTATTAACGTCTTCAAAGTCAACGTTTACATAACCCGGCACAGTGATGATTTCGGCAATGCCTTTAGCAGCGGTTGTCAAAATCTCATCGGCTTGTGCAAATGCATTGGTAATAGTTAGATTGCCGAAAATTTTGCGGAGCTTATCGTTGGAAATAACAATGAGCGTATCCACATTTTTCTTCAATTCTGCCAATCCTTCAAATGCCTGTTGTGAACGACGTCTTCCTTCAAAAGTAAAAGGCATCGTAACAATCGCCACGGTAAGAATATCCATTTCTCTTGCCGCTTTAGCAATAACGGGAGCAGCACCTGTGCCGGTACCACCACCCATACCGGCGGTAACAAAGAGCATCTTTGTATTTTCAGAGAAGAAAGTTTTTACATCTTCAAGCGATTCGAGACAACATTCTCGACCAACATTTGGCTTAGAACCAGCCCCTCTACCCTCGGTAAGACTCATACCAAGTTGTATTTTAACAGGTACATGACTTTGGGCCATAGCCTGATTATCGGTATTGCAGATGGCGAAATCAACACCTACAATTCCCTGTTTATACATGTAGGAAACTGCATTACTTCCACCGCCACCAACACCAATTACTTTAATGATGGAGGTTTCGTTATCGGGTATATTGAACATATTAAAGACGGAGTTCTAAAAGTCTTAAAAATGAAATTTATTCGTTTTGAAACAGCAAAACATAGTTTAGCAGTTCAATTCGCTAAATTAACATATTTATAATTTAATACCAATGCTTTTATCAGAAAAGTTTACGACTTTTTTTTTGAATCTGATGCTTTTATTTTAAATCCGCATCAGGTTCCGACTCGAACCATTGTTTGGTTCTCTGATAAATTTTATCGAACCAATTTGATTTTTGTCTGTCTTTTTTCTGATTTTGACCGGGATTTCCGTTATCCTCAATGCCAGCGGGAACGTAGTTTCCTGCATAAGAATTGGCGAATTGACGTACTTTACCAGTTTCAATATCATCGAATCCCTTGAGGACAAGCCCTATTGCAGTTGAATATACCGGACTGGCTACTTCTTTCTCGTAACCGTGCGACAAATGTTCGACCGGAATACCAGTTCTTGCATTCATACCTGTACGGAACTCAACCAACTGTTCGAGATTTTTCAACAAGGAACCACCACCCGTAAGAACAATACCACCGCTAAGCTTACGCTCGAATCCCGACTTGCGGATTTCCCAGTAAACCTGATCGATAATTTCTTCCATACGAGCTTGTATGATATGTGCCAAATTACGCTCAGAAATTTCTTTGTGCGGATGTCCTTTAAGACCGGCAATACTTACAATTCTATTCTCCTTAATTTCTGAAGCCAATGCAGATCCGAACTTTACTTTAAGTTTTTCGGCCTGTTGCTGCATTACACTACATCCTTCTTTGATGTCTTTAGTAATGACATTGCCACCAAAAGGAATAACAGCAGTATGGCGAATAATTCCTTCGTGGAAAATAGCGATATCTGTTGTACCACCTCCGATGTCAACCAAAGCTATGCCTGCTTCCATCTCTTCTTTGCTGAGAACGGCTGCTGCTGAAGCTATAGGCTCGAGGGTGAGTCCAGCCATTTCCAGATCAGACTTTTCAACACATTTTTGCAGATTTTTGATAGCAGTAATCTGACCAGTAATGATGTGGAAATTTGCCTCTAGGCGCACTCCCGACATTCCAACCGGATCTACAATACCCTGTTCTGCGTCAACAATATATTCCTGTGGAATTACATGAATAATTTTGTCGCCGGGAGGCAAGGCCAATTTATACATATCGGAAATGAGGCTATCAATATCCGAGTGTGAAATTTCATCATGAATGCTATTTCTTGTGTGAATTCCACGATGTTGCAGACTTTTGATATGCTGTCCGGCAATGCCAACATTAATAACAGCTATTTCAAGTCCTGAACGGCGCTCAGCTTCTGCAATAGCATCGCTGATTGCCTTTACAGTTTTTTCAATATTGGAAACTACGCCTCTGATAACACCGACAGATTCTACTTTGCCGATTCCGAGGATTTCCAGTTTGCCGTGAACATCTTTACGGCCTGCCATCGCGACTATCTTGGTTGTACCAATGTCGAGGGCTACTACGATTTCATTATTTTTCTCCATCCTATTAGAGTTTAGTGTGGGCTGCGCCCGTTAAAAAAGTGCTTACAGTAAAAATATTAATTAGATTTTTGTTTTTCCGTTTTAGGTTCTGGCTCTTCCTTCATCTTTGCCACAATTTGATTGTCATAAGATAAATTGATGTATTTATATTTTTCCCATCCTTCGTAAGGCAAAGCCTTCTCATAAAAATTTTGAAGCCTGCTAAGTTTATCGTCGGTATTGTCTGCCGGCAGGCCAAAATAGATTTTATGATTTCCAAGTTTGGGTACTAAAATAGCCTCACCATTATGATCTATATGAATTTGTTCTATCTGCACCTTTAGAAAAGGATTTGCCAATATTTTTTTTGCCAATTGAAAAATTTGATTCAATCTATTTTCTGGAAGATCAAGAAAAGCCTCATTATATAATCCTACATCACCAGTAGCAACCAGGGTACGTGAAGTATATTTTGAAGAATATGGTATTCTTGTTCCTTTTTCATCCAAATAATAAGTTTCGTCTTCGATATCCATTACCCTCAAAATTGGCTCTCTCTGAGATACCTTTATATTTACATTGTTTTGGGCATCAATAAAAACATCGGCTTCTTTGATGAATACATCCTGCTCTAAAGCTATTTCTGTTGCATTTGTATTAATCTTTTCGATGGTCTGACCCTCTACATAATGCCCAAACTTATTAAAAATGATGCTTTTAACATCCTCTTCATCTACAAACTTATTTTTTTCTTTGTCTTCTAAAATTTGAATTTTAAGCTCCCTTACTAAACTTTTTCTTTTGTAACGGATTGCGCCCAACACCACAAGGAAAAGCACAAGAGCAGCAAGGACCCATAAGAGTCTCTTGACTATCCAGCGCATTCTTTTAGGATGTATTTTCATTTTCCGTAATTAACTTTATTATTAAATCTTTTCAAATCAGTTTTTAAAAATTGCTTTTGCAATGTCTTTTGTCATGGCACCTATATCTCCTGCTCCCAAGGTCATTAAGACTTCAATTTTATTCTCTTTTAATTTTTCAATCAAATTATTTTTCGAAATCAATTGCTTGTTTTTAGATTTCATTTTATCAAAAATAATTTTTGAACTCACTCCATCAATCGGCAATTCTCTGGCAGGATAAATATCCAAAAGCAAAAGCTCGTCCAGTTCATCCAGTGCTTCTGCAAAACCATCCACAAAATCTCTGGTTCTGGAATATAAATGAGGTTGGAAAACACCTGTAATTTTACGATCGGGGAAAAGACTGCGAGCAGCTCTGATAGCAGCCTTCAACTCTTCGGGGTGGTGAGCATAATCATCGATAAAAACAGCATCAGGACTTTGATAAACCCATTCAAAACGTCGCCAAATTCCGCGGAATGTTCTCAGTGCTTGTCTTATTTTTTGTTCCTCACATCCAAGTAGCTGGGCTACTGCAATAGCAGCTGTGGCATTTTCAACATTGTGTCGGCCTGGCAGTGTAAAAAGCAGATCGTCCCATTTTGTTCCAAGCGCATTATCCTTCCAATCAAAAACAAAATTAGGTGCTTCTGAACGGATACGTAAGCTCTGATATTCAGCACCTGCTTCGGTACCATAGCTATGTATCTTGGCTTTAATTTCTGCATGTCCGATATTCTCTTCCAATCCCTTGCGGAGTAACAGATCCGTTTTGGCCTGTCCCATAAACTTCAGATAGCTTGCCTTCATTTCATCGTGATTGCCATAAATATCCAAATGGTCGGCATCCATCGAGGTCACAATGGCTATTTCAGGATTGAGCTGAAGGAAAGAACGATCAAATTCATCTGCTTCCATTACAACCCATTCTGAACTACCATTTATAAAATTTGAATTAAAATTATTGGCAATTCCACCAAGGAAAGCAGTACAATCTACTCCTGCTGTTCTCAAAATATAGGTTAGAATTGAACTTGTGCTAGTTTTGCCATGAGTACCTGCTACCGCAATTGTTTTGCGGTTTCGGGAAATAAGACCCAATACCTCTGCCCGCTTCATAATTGTATAATTATGATCTATAAAGTAGCATAACTCTGCATGTTCTTTAGGAATAGCCGGGGTATAAATTACCAGATCAACAGCCTCGGGAATTAAGGAAATATCTTCATGATAATGGATTTCCATACCCTCATTTTCCAATTCTGCAGTCAAATCGGTACGTACTTTGTCATAGCCCCAAATTTTCATTCCGAGACCATTGAAATAGCGGGCAAGAGCACTCATGCCTATGCCTCCAATTCCGACTAAGTAAATCTTTTTGATGCTGGAGAAATCCATAATTTTACAAATTCAATTTTATTTTTTCAAAGCCAGGCATTCCTTGGCTATCCTTTCGGAAGCATCGGGCATGGCAAGTTTTTTAATATTTGTTTCCAATTCTTTTCTTCTATCATCATTACTAAGTAATTCAAGTGCTTTTGCAACTAAGGTTTCCCTGGCTTCTGCATCTTTCACAAGCACTGCTGCATCTTTCTTCACCAAAGCCATTGCATTTGCCGTCTGATGGTCCTCGGCCACATTTGGCGAAGGAATGAGAATGGCAGCTTTTCCACTTACACATAGTTCCGAAATAGTCAATGCTCCTGCTCTTGCTATGACAAGGTCGGCGGCTGCATAAGCCAGATCCATTCGGTCGATAAATCCTAGTACTTTCACAGCATGTATTCCTGCGCCCATAGGCGAATAAGTTTCGAAATAAAATTTACCTACCTGCCAAATTATTTGAACATTGGCATCTGCCAACTGCTGTAAATTATTGCCAATGCTTTCATTTATGGTTTTTGCCCCCAAACTCCCGCCTGTAACCATTATGACCTTTTTATCTGCGGAGAAACCATAATGCTTAAGTCCTGCTTCCTTTTTCGAACTGATATCCAGAATATCCTGTCTGACCGGATTGCCAGTAAGTATCAGTTTATCTGCAGGAAAGAAACGCTCCATTCCATCGTATGCAACACATATCTTACGGGCCGATTTAGCCAAAAGTTGATTGGTTTTTCCAGCAAAAGAATTCTGTTCATGAATCAATGTTGGAATTTTTCTCCAGCCTGCCACTTTCAAGGCAACACCGCTTGCATAACCCCCTACCCCAATAACCGCATCGGGTTTAAACTTCGAAATTATTCCCCATACTTTGATCATAGAAAATAAAATCTTAAAAGGCAAACTGATGTTTTTCCAAAGTTCCTTGCGCTGAAATCCACTTATCCAAAGTCCCTCGATTTTATACCCGGCCTGCGGCACTTTTTCCATTTCCATTCTTCCTTTGGCACCAATGAATAGGAATTCAGCCTCGGGCATCTGTTTTTTGATAGCCTCGGCAATTGCAATAGCGGGATAAATATGACCGCCTGTTCCTCCTCCACTGATAATGAATCTCATAATCTATTCTTTATACCTGATCAATTTTCTTTTCTTCTGTTTTCACTACATTCTCCTTTTTCTCTTCAAATCCTTCCTGTTTTTTCTCTTTTTCGCTTGTTTTTTCAATGTGTCGACTCACCGAAAGTATAATACCCAAGGAAATCCCTGTAAACATGAGCGAGGTTCCACCCAAACTCACGAAAGGCAAGGTTAGACCTGTAACTGGCATTAGATTTACATTTACAGCCATGTGCGCAAAAGCCTGTATGGTTATACTTAGTGTCAATCCCATGGCCAACATAGAACCAAATGCCTTAGGTGATTTGTTTACCATTCTGATAGTTCTAATCACGAGCATCATATACAACATCAAAACCAACACGCCGCCAAACATCCCATATTCCTCAATGATAATGCAGTATATATAGTCGGAATAAGCATGGGGCAAGAAATAAGATTGTACGCCATTGCCGGGTCCTACTCCAAAAAATCCTCCTTTGGCAACTGCCATTTTAGCTTGCAGTAGTTGAAAGGTATCCTCTGGACTACCCCCTTCAAAGAATACTTTTAATCGACTTATCCATGTATCAACCCTTATTGCTGGAAAAATCTCTGACATGATGATAAGCAAGGCAAATAGCCCTGCACCCAACATTATTAGAGAAAATACGTTTCTAAGCTCTACTTTACCTATGAACATTTGCATGACACAGGTTAAAAACAATACCAATGCATTTGACAAATCGTAAGGCGCAATCAAAACAACCGTTGCCAGAACCGGCCCAAGCAATTCTAATTGAGACAGTTTTTTTGTTTGCATGATGGCAACAGTTCTTGCCACATAAAGTATAATTGCCAGTTTAGCAAAATCTGAGGTTTGGAAGGTAATTCCAACAAAAGGCAACCTTATCCATCGCGAAGCGCCATTGATATTTACACCAAAAAACATGGTATAAATGAGCATAGGGATTGCAATTGCTATGAGTACAGTCGACCATTTTGCATATTGCATATAGTTCACCATATGAGCCACGTACATCACAACTAAGGCGCCCAACAACAATACTACGTGTCGAACCAGGAAAGATTCGGTATAAGTATCATTTCTCAATGCCAATACATCGGCAGAGCTGTACACGGTAAGCACAGAAAAAATAGCAAGCAGCGCTATCAAGAGCCAGATAATTCTGTCTCCCTGTAGCATTGCAGCCATTCTGTTTCTTAATATTTCAGCTCTGTTATTCATAATTATATTAAAAGCCTATTTATTTTCTAATTCAGCCATTGCTGAGCTTAAGATTTCCTTGAATACATTTCCTCTGTGTTGATAATTATTAAAAAGATCGAAACTTGCACAGGCCGGAGATAATAGCACTACATCACCACTATTTGCATATAGACTTGCAGCCTTTAATGCCTCTTGCATGCTTCCGCTTTCAACTATAATTTCAATTTTATTTTTAAAAGCATTCAATATCTTTTCATTGTCTTTACCCATACAAATGACTGCCTTTACTTTTTTCTCGGCTAAGTCGAACAAAGGGCTGTAATCGTTTCCCTTGTCAACCCCGCCAACTATCCACAGCACAGGTTTTGTCATTGCTTCCAATGCGTAAAAAACCGAATCCACATTAGTTGCCTTACTATCATTGATATATTCAACTCCGTTGATTGTACAAACAGATTCCAAGCGATGTGCCTCATTTACAAATGTGCTGAGTGCCTCTGAAATCTTTTCGTTGTCAATGCCTAATTGTTTTGCTGCGAGCACGGCACAGGATATATTAAACCTGTTGTGCCAGCCCTGTATGGTCAAATCCGATTTCTTAATACTAAAATCACTGTGTTTGACCACTAAGTACTCAGAATCGCTCGCAAGTGCAGACATAGAAACCGGGATGCAACCTTCATTACCCTCCTGTTTCCAAAACTTCCCAAAACCAAATGCAATATTCTCATCCTCAGCGTTATAAATAAAAATATCTTCGGCTTGTTTATTTTGAGCGATGCGGAATTTAGACCCTATATAGTTTTCCAGTTTATACTCATACCTATCTAAATGATCGGGCGTGATATTAGTAAGAATGCCAATATATGGTCTGAACTTTGTACAGCCATCCAATTGAAAGCTGCTGACTTCGACAGCATAGTATGCTCTATCTCCCTCTGCAACCTGTTTAGCCAAACTAAATCCGACATTTCCTGCAAGCCCTACATCAAATCCTGCGCTTTCAAGTATATGATATATCAGTCTGGTTGTCGTTGTTTTACCATTACTTCCTGTTACTGCTATAATTTTAGCTTTGCTGAAACGAGTGGCAAATTCTAATTCATCAATTATTTCTATTCCTTTCTCTTTCAATGCTTTTACCAAAGGTGCCTTATCGGGGATACCCGGACTTTTTATGACCAGTGCCGCCTTTTCAAGTATGAAATTTTCATTGTGTCCCGATTCTTCAAAATCAATGTTATTTTCAAGTAATTCACGTTTGTATATATCTTTTATCATCCCCATATCAGACACAAAGACCTGATAGCCTTTGCGCTTAGCCAAAATTGCAGCACCTACCCCACTCTCGCCGGCACCAAGTACCACTACAAAAGGATTTTGCTGATTTGGACTATTATTGGATGATATTTCTTTTATAAAAACGTTCATTTTTTATCAATAACTATCTAATTTTCAATGTAATAATTGTTAAAATTGCCAACATGATTCCTACAATCCAAAAACGGGTTACAATTTTCGATTCGTGCATCCCTTTTTTCTGAAAGTGATGATGAAGTGGTGACATCAGAAAAATTCTTCTGCCTTCACCATATCTCTTTTTTGTATATTTAAAATAACTAACCTGAAGTATAACCGATAAATTTTCTGCCAAAAATATTCCGCACAACACAGGTATGAGTAATTCTTTTCTGATTACAATTGCGAGTGCTGCTATAATGCCACCAAGGGCCAAACTTCCTGTATCGCCCATAAATACTTGTGCCGGATGCGCATTGTACCATAAAAATCCAATACAGGCTCCCAGGAAACAGGAGGTAAAAATAGCCAGCTCGCCCACATAAGGCACATATAATACGCCCAGGTATTCCGCTAAAAGATTATTACCTGAAACATAGGCCAAAAGTCCTAATGCAGAACCTATTATAGCTGAGGTTCCGGCAGCCAGCCCGTCTATACCATCAGTAAGATTTGCTGCATTCGATACGGCTGTGACTATAAAAATGACAAAAGGTATAAAAATTATCCAAACCCATTTGTGCGAATTCTCACCCAAAAACCAAAGCACACTTTTATAATCGAATTCATTGCCTTTGAAAAAAGGTACATTGGTCATTGTTGTTTTTACATAATACATTTCTACTTTTTCGGTAGAATTTGCGAGAGGCACATACACTGTATCCATTACTGTATAGTTCCCTACAGCAAGCTGTTCTTTATCAACACGCACTACTACATCTTTATGATAAAGCATAGTTGCACCAACAATAATTCCCAAGACAACCTGCCCTAAAACTTTGTATTTTCCGCTCAATCCGGCCTTGCTCCTCGTAAGTTTTAAATAATCATCGATAAATCCAATAACTCCCATCCAAATGGTGGAAAGCAGCAAGAGTTGTATATAAACATTTGTCAGATCGGCTAAGAGAAGACAGGGAATAAGTATTGCCATAAGAATGAGAATACCTCCCATTGTTGGAGTCTTTGCTTTCATTTCCTCACCTGGCAATCCCAATGCTCTTTGTTTTTCAAGCATTTGTTTATCCTTGATGATTTTAACGATTCTACCACCCAATACCAATGTAATGAGCAGTGAAATCATCACAGCCAGTCCAGCTCTAAAGGTAATGTACCTGAAGAGACCCGCACCGGGCAAGTCGTACTGTCTGTCTAAGAAATCAAAAAGATGAAAAAGCATTTTTTAGAAGATGAAAGATTATAGATTATAGATGAAAGTTGAAAGATGAAAGATTGAAAGATTGAAAGAGGAAAGTAGCGAAGAGAAAAGAAATGAAGAGAAAAGATAGGAAATTAAAATTTCTAATTTCTTCTCGTTCGAAAGACG
>CANETR010000003.1 GCA_947441325.1 Saprospiraceae bacterium | reverse complement strand
TAGGCCTTAGATTCCGGGATAAATTCAAAATGTTCTGCCTCTGCGCCAGCATGTGCAATTTTATGCAAGCTGTACTGAAAAACAACATGCTGAAAGGGCTTTGAATTGGGATAAACCGGTATGTTGGAAGTAACCGCTTCGTAATCTAAAAAGTAAATGGGGTAGTGTAATCGATTCATCCATTGTTCCAATGCATCGAGTCTGACTAGGGGTAGGACTTCATTTTCTTCGATGATTTCCTCAATCTTATTTTCGACAATTTCTTTGCTTTTAAAACGCAGGAGGGCCATGCAGTCTCTTGCATTGCAGTGGTGATGATTCGGATAGAGTTCAAATTCCTTTTTCGAAGCAAACTCAACGGCTTCTTGTAGCTTTTGCTCTACTTTGGGTAAGAGTTTATTTACTTTTTGAGTGAGGTCAATGATATTGAGTAGTTTTTCGGCATCAATTTCACCTTCATTTCTATGATAATCGGGATTGATACAAATGGCAAAAACCCTGCCCGGGCTGTATCCTGCCTCTTTTATGGCCATTTTTAGAAAGGCCAGATCCCAAAGCTTGTGAGATTTGAAACCCCTGGAATTATACACCTCGTAAATGTCTAATTTGCCACTTTTTAAATGAGTCGCACAAATGTCAATTTTAACTTTTATGAATTCGCTTTCTATTTCTTTTTGCTGTTCACAACTTAGGTCGGCTCTTTTACTTAAAAGCTTGAATGCAAACTGCTCGATTTGTTTTTTTTGTTCAACAAAAAAATCCTGCATCATGTCACGGACAGAAAGTTCATGTACCGTTTCATTCATTCTGAACCAAAATCGGTCCCTGCATTGGCTATATTCCTTAAATAGGAATTTATTCAATTTCTGCATTGTCAAATCTTTGTTTTTGAGGATGATTTGATGCTTTTTCTTGCTTTTTCGGCCTCGTAAAATTTGTTTACAAGCAGGTAAAAACGATGTAGGGTTTCAGCAGACATCTCTATGTAATTGTATGATAATTTTGATTTTAACTCAAGATAAGCAGAAAAAATATCCCTGATAATATTTTCTTTAATATCGGTTCTTTTTATGGTCATTTGAACTTTATTTTCATCGACTAAATCATCATCATTGAGGTGTACGCCATATCTACGCCGTAGGTGAGACCTGAAAAGTTGCATAATTTTTTCAAATATCACCTTATGATTTTGTTGTTGGAAATAAAGTCGCCCAATTGTTTTGACAAATTCCAATGAGTTGTTTCTGTTAGGCTCAACAATAGGAATCTGTTGTTGTCTTCTTTTGGCGGCAAAAAGTGCATATAAAATAGCCATTGCTACCAATATCAGCCATGAAAAAGTCAGTGCAGGTTGAGCAAAAATATACTCTAAAGGAGTTTTAGGTTTAGAAGGAGTATTTGTACTTGATGAGTCGGACCCCTTTGATCCGTAAGTACTTCCGTGGTCCCAAAACCATTTCTTTGCATCAAAATGAGACAGAAAAGCATTTAGGTGTTCAAAACCGGAAAGATTATTTTTACTAAGGTACAAATTTGTAAAAAGCAGCGGATTACAATGCCAATAGAAATGACCATTGCCAATGCTGAAACCAATAAAATTGGTAAAATGCTCGTCAGTACTTTCGTTCAGAATAAAACTTCCGTAGGAATGCTTGGAATTATTGGTATAATCTGGAAAATATGCCCAGTAATATTCTGAACTGTCATTTGCGCCTGATTTGAAACTAAAGGGAAATTTTTCCGATTGGAGTTCTTCTTTTGAAAAGCTGCTAATAATTTTTTCTGATTGGATGGAATTGAACCAAAGCAGGTCCCTGCTTGCCGAATATTCTTTCAGGAGTAATAGCACTGAGTCGGGAAGCGATTCTGAGATAAATATCAATTCCCCACCTTTTTCGGCAAATTTGAAAAGCGATTCAACGGTTTTGTCGGTATAAAATGGTTGTTGTCCTACAAATATATAGGCAGCCCCCTCGGCATTGACAGTGTCAAGTATTATTGCATTGCTGCCTTTTTCAATTCGCTCCCAAGAGTAAGTTTGGCTCAATAACTCCTGTAAAATGGAGAAATCGTAGGGCTCTTTTTTGTCTTGATTCAAGGTAGGAGACCAGTTAAATTTATTTTTCTGCTCTCCTCCTGATAGGAAGTAAAGCAAAGCAGTTCCAACCAATACTGCAGAGATAATGATAAAAATAGTGCTATTTTTCATTGCTCTTTGCTTTGTCATTAGCGGAAATCAGCCTTTGCAGTTTTTCAAATTCCGGTTTTGATTTTTCGAAAGCCAGATTGTCGAAGGAAAAAACTTCGTTGAACCAGACAAATTCATAAATACGGGTACAATGTTCAAATGCTGGATAAAGTGCATTCTTTCGCATTTCGGTCAAATATTCGCCATTTGTTTTTTCTCTTCGCCATCTAATAAAATTGTTGAAAGACAGACTTTTGATGATGTTGAGATAAAGTAGTCTGATCGCAAGGCGATAGTCATTTTCGCTAAGCGCCTGTTTTAAAAATGGATCAATATCTACTTCGGCCAGGTTTGCTTCCAAATTTTCAAGTGTGTACACTTTCTCGCGTACAATATTTTTATTGTTCCAGAACTGTCCGTTTCTGATGATTCGGTATCCAATATAAATTAGTGCAATAATTACCAAAGCAAAAAGAGCATAGCTGACTAGATTATTAGATTGAGCATTCTCTGCTTTTTCTGGTTTTTGAATGGGCTCTATTTTAATGTCATTGTCGGACGGTTTTTCTTTTTTTGGAGCCTTTTGGATGGAGCTGTAATCGTACTTTTCGGCAATTTTCTCCCATTTCTTTTGGTCAATTTTGGGACTATTATTTAAATCCTGAGCCAATCCATTTTGTAGATGAAAGCAGAGAATGAAAAGTGAGCAAATAAGCGGACAACTTTTAATTATGTTTTGCAGCAATGTCTTCATATGGGTTCCAAAATTTCTTCTTTTTCCATGCCATAGCTTTTTTTAGCTTGACCGACTTTTTCGAGTTGTTCATAAAGTTCAATAGCTTCCTCATTTTCACGGAAACTGAATTGCGCAATACTAATGGCAGAAAATACCAGCGGAAATAATAAGCAGGTTGAAAAAATTTGTACAAAAAGTATGAAGAATTTCGACAAATCAGCCGCGCTGTTTTCGTCGAGAGGGATTAGAGCCGAACTGAAATTTAGCAGAATGCCCAGCAGTGGGGCAGTAGTGAAAAATAAGAAGATGCTGCACAAAAGCAACATGAGCAGATAACTGCCCATCAGACTTGCCCAATTTGAGCGAATAAGTTGCATGGTTTTGATAAATCCATTTAAGAGATTTTTTCCTTCATTGAAATTGACCGATAACCAAAGAATTAAAACAGGAAAAGCAAATATAAATGAAATGAAGACAAAACCCTCGTTATTGTTCAAGATGAGCAGGCTGTTGATGAAACCGCAAATTACAATTGTTGAAACTGCAGACTGTAAATAATAAGCAAAATTTCGAACCTTATAATCTCCTAAATTTGATATAAAAAGTAGGGTCATGTAAGACATAGCCGACATTGCCAATACATTTGCCAGCCAATGTAAGTTAAATCTGTGAGGGCAGATGAGTTGAATACTATTGTGTGCTATGGTAAAAAAAGATTCGAAAAACAGGAAAGCGTCATTGTTCTGCTGTAAATTAAAGTCACTTACAAAAGACGGAATAAAAGTATAGTAACTGAGTGCTAAAAGGGCTGCTAAAAGCCCCAAATATTTTATTTTCGTTCTGTAAAAAATGAAACTATCTCTTAATATCTGACTGCTGTTTTTAATTTTGAAAAGGGCAATTTCTGTTTTTTTAACCGCTGGAATTTCTACTTCCCTCAGATTTGCCGTGAAGCCTCTTCGCGCTTTTAGCCAGGGATATATCACAAAGTATCCAATCATAAATGCGAAGGAAACCAATATAAGTATTGCCCTAACCAGGTAGGAACTGTCGCTGTAACGGGTAATAAAACTCTCGATAAATCCGGCCATAATAATCAGAGGGGCTATGCTCAGGTAAATTTGCAATGCCCTGCGTGCCGATAACTGAAGTCCCTGTAGCCGACTATAAGTGCCCGGAAAAAGAAGCCCCCTTCCCAAGTGGATCCCTGCTGCTCCGGCTATCACTATCGAAGAAATCTCAATAGCGCCATGCAGCCAGATTGTGAGCAAAGAATCCCAGTAAACGCCATGCTGAAAGAAGAGATATTGAAATGCTCCAACCATTATACCATTTGAAATCAGGATAAAAATGGTTCCAACTCCGAACAAAAGTCCTAGAATAAATGTAAAAAAAGCAACCCTCAGGTTATTGAAAGTTATTTGCATAAACATACTTGTCTGATCTGGGTCCTGATATACAGACATTGGGTTGCCCTTTTCAATATTTTTTAAAGTCATATCAACATAGCCATCGCCTAGAATAGATCTGCAAAACTCAGGGTCCATCATAGAAGAAAACACACCAATGCTGATAGATAGGATGAAAATGAGAAAACTGAGCAGTAAATCAAACCTCGATTCGAAAAGAATCTGCGGGATATCCTCGCGCCAAAACTGCCAAAACTTTTTTAATCTACCCTTCTTATTTCTATAAATACTGTAAAATACTTTTTGAGCAAGACCGTTGAGGTATACCCTTACAGATCTGTTAGGATAAAATGTTCTGGAATATGACAAATCATCGCTCAACTCCATGAAAAGATTGCTCAGTTCCTCCGGATCTTTTTGTTTTTCCTTGAGGACATGTTCAAATCTCGACCATTTGTCTTTATTCTGTGCAATAAACTTAGTTTCGCGCATTTTTTCGTATTATGCAGTTTATTCAGCAAAATATAAATCTTTGTTCTTTTTTTATAACTGTGCTTGAAATTTTTAAAAAAAAGCTATCTTGCAGGATGTACGCTAATTTTTTGATTGGATGAAAACTATCGAGATAAATACTGCGCAAAATGTTACTATTCAGTATGAATTGGCCTCTTTCGGCAACCGTGCCGCAGCATTTTTTATAGATCTGATAGTGCTTTTTGGGCTTATCAGTTGCCTTAATATATTTTTTTTACAACTTGGCTCAAGTACAGTTTTTATGTACCTGATACTTTTGCCTGTAATGTTGTTTTACACGCTTTGCAGTGAGATATTACTCGATGGGCAGACCATTGGAAAAAGAGCAATGGGTATTAAAGTGGTGAAGCTGAACGGAGATCCGGCTACTGCATTTGATTATCTTATCAGATGGGCTTTTCGTTTTTTAGATATTTGGGTTTCTGCTGGGTCTATAGCTGCCATGCTTATCAGTTCTTCCACTTATAATCAAAGATTGGGCTGTTTACTCTCCGGAACCACAGTTATAAAAAAATCATCTACCCGAACTTTTACTTTAAAAGACATTTTGAACATTCAAAGTATTCAAAACCATCAACCAAGTTTCCCTACAGTGGTACAGCTAAGTGAGCAGGATATGCTTTTCGTAAAAAAAGTTTTGGAAAGAAACAAAAGATATAAAAATGAATCTCACCGCGAACTTTTAGAAAAATTAGCAGATAAAATAGCAGATATCATTGGTGTAAACGTTCAACTGGATAAAGAAAAATTTCTGAAGACAATACTTGCGGATTATATTGTGCTCACCCGCTAATAGAAATTTTATAATTTGATATACTGTTAAACCTTTTTTATAAATTTGCTTAAATTTTGAACTAACTGCCATTTGGACAATTAGGGAATTACTATGAATTATACTTACGAATATCCAAGACCATCACTTACAGTTGACTGCGTTGTTTTCGGGCTAGACGAAAGCAATGAGCTAAGGGTTTTGCTTATTCAGAGAGCCTTAGACCCCTATGCCGGATATTGGGCGCTCCCGGGTGGATTTGTAAAAATAGATGAAGGACTGGAGGATGCTGCCAGAAGAGAACTATTTGAAGAAACCGGCGTAAAAGATGTGTTTGTAGAACAGTTGTTTACCTTTGGCAACATGCAGCGCGACCCAAGGGGCAGGGTAGTAAGCGTGGCCTATTATGCCCTTGTAAATTTGAAAGACCATCCCGTAAAAGCCAGTACCGACGCAAAACATGCCGATTGGTTTAAATTGGGTGAAATTCCAGAACTAGCATTTGACCACAAAGAAATTTTGGCAAAGGCTATTGAAAGAATAAGGTCAAAGGTTTTGTATAAGCCAATAGGCTTTGAATTGCTGCCCGAAAAATTTACCCTCAGCGATTTACAAAAGTTATATGAAACAATTCTTGGTCAGCTGCTAAATCGCAGGAATTTCCGATCTAAAATTCTTAAACTTGATTTGCTTGAGGAGCTGGAGCGCCAGACAAATGTTTCGCACAGACCGGCCCAATTGTATAAGTTCAATAAAGAAAAATATGAAGAATTGAGTAGCAAAGATGGTGAGTTCATCTTTGAAATTCGTTTTCATCATCGCGATAATAGAGAAGAGGGGGAAAATGAGGTTTAATTTTATTGTTATTCTTTTTTATTTGAGTGTTTTTGAATTATCAGCACAGGATAATCATTACAATTCTCAGCAGTTCGGTGCGCGATCTACCATTTTGGGAGGTGCAGTAGTAGGTGGTTTGGAAGATAATTCCTCTATGTATTACAATCCCGGAGCGCTGGCTTTTGCAGAAACGAATAATCTTACAGTGCACACCAATGCACATAGTGTTGAAAATGTCTTTTTCAAAAATGGCTTGGGATACGATGTGAATTCTTTTTCATTGCGTTATATCCCTCTGCCCCAGGAAATATCGGCAATAATCACCTCCGATCCGCAAAAAAAGATTCGTGTTGGATATATTATTTTGAACAAGAATACGAATAACAACGATTTTAGCCAAAGACACAGTTATAATGGCGATCTTAATGCAGACTATGCCGGAGAAGAATACTATGTCGGTCAACTCGATTTGCAGAATATTATCACAGAACGCTGGGCTGGAGCCTGTGTATCATACAAATATTCCGAAAATCTGAGTTTTGGAATTACGCCTTTTGGTAGTTATCGCACACAGCGTTATTTGTACAATTTGTATTCCATGTTATCGACTAGTCCTGCATCTTCTGTCAATGCACTGGCTTATCAACGATATTACGATGCTATTCGCTTAAATATTATTAATCTTTTCATAAAGGTTGGGGTACATTATAGAAACCGTAATTGGCGCTATGGTTTTACCTTTACAACCCCTTCGATAAGGGTTTGGGGCGATGCCCGAGTTGACAGGAATATTTCATTTTTTGGATTGGAACGTCCCGATGCGGTATTCGATGACAGACAATGGTATGTGCCAGGTTATTATCGTCAAGCTGGCAATATTGCAGTAGGTGCAATGAATGTCACCAACTACTATCGACTCTGTTTTTCTGCTACTTTTCATGGCGCTGTGAAAGATTACCGGATGGCCGATACCCAATTGCGCGATGTGGGTAATCCATCTACTCAAAGTACCGGTGTTATTGATTTTCTTGGTTTCAGGCATCAGGCAAGGGCAGTGTTGAATTTGGCATTTGGGTTTGAGTACAAACTGAGTGAGAAAATAAAAGCGCATGCAAGCATAAGAACAGATTTTGCCAACCAACGCAAACGCAATTCAATAAGTATCGTAAATCTGGCGGGACCCAGACTGGCAAATCCATCATTAAATTTGTATCATCTTTCCGGAGGATTGAGTTTTAAACGCAAGCAGTCTGTATTTACTGCTGGTCTGACCTATTCTTTTGGTAGGGCCGACAAAGTATTTCAGCATGCCAATTTTAATGCACCTGTATATCCAATAAATATTTGGGGATTTCCAACCAATAATGCCAGCCTCAGGCATCATATCCTCACGGCAACTTTTGGATATACCTATTATTTCGACACCTTTAACCTGGAGCCCATGCAACCGGGGTCGAGACCATGAAAAAAGGACTTGTTATAATTTCAGTTCAAAATGATTTCTGTTCCTTTGGGAATATGGAATTGCCAGGGAGCGATTCCCTGCCGGATTGTGCCAATAGTATTATGCCTTATTTCGATAAGCTTATTGCTGTGAATTTTGCCTTTCCGCCCGATCATCTGTCTTTTGCAGCAAATCACCTTTTTCGACAGCCAGGAAAATCGATGATAATAAATGGCAAAACGCAATGGCTCAAACCCATCCATTGTGTAGATGGCAGTTATGGAGCTGAATTTCCGTCTAATTTAAACAAGGAAGAAATAGATTATATCCAAAAAGTAGGGACCAATTCTGAAATAGATAGTTTCAGTATGTTCAGAGATTTGGATGCCACAGAAAATAATCTATCCAGTTATCTCGAAAGTTCAGGCATTAGTACACTTTTTTTAATGGGAGTTGCCGGATTGTTTTTTGATAATTCAATTGCCGATGCAAAGCAAAAAGGCTATAAAACAATCGTTATAAAAGATGCCATTGCTGGTGAATTCAATCTGTCGGGGATTGACTGTATCAATGTTTCTGAAGTCAGTCAATAAGATTCTTTTCAATGTTAAACAATGAATAAAAAAGCGTTCTGTATGATGACTAAATTCAAAAATGAAATTTTGTTCAAAATAATTATACTAACAATTAATTTAATATTATATTTGCATGTCTTTGTGTTTATTTGTTTGGGTTTTTAGGAGGCAGGCTTTTCAGGCTGCCTCTATTTTTTTGCTTAGTGCTCAGCAAAAAGAAAAAAAGCGGCATTTTGCCGCTTCAATCAATCATCATCTTTTTTCTTTTTCTTGTTGTTTTGCAATTGCCTGAAAAATTGCGACCAGGCAAGGGGGCTAAGAATAGGCATAGGTTGACCCTGTCCCATGTAGGAATAAGAAGATGCCTGTTTTTGAAGATAATACATGGCATTTTCTCTTGCATCCATGCCCATATTTTTGTTCATTTCGAACATTTTTCGGCGATTTAGATTGCCTTTTGCAACATCTTCCATTTTCATAGCTTCTGTTGGTTGCATCGCTAAGAATTCAGCCCTGAAATTGTCTCGATTCGGCCATGGAAAAATGACAACCTCTGCTAAATTTATATCTTTGGGTTCCAATTCAACGACTGCCGAATAATATAATCCTTCAAAATTTTGTGGAATATTCAGCGTAAAGTCGCCGAAGCCAATAGCAGAAAAGTTAAGTGTTTCTCCTTTTTTAATAACGATGCTGAACATACCTTCCCAATTGGCATAAGTACCACGATTGCTATTGTTTACAGCAACAGTAGCAAAGGGTACATATTGCAGTCCCTGCTTTTCGTTGCGCGAAATAATGATACCTGATACCTCAATTATATCGTTCTCTATTAAGACCGGTTGAGCATAAGCTGAACCCGTGCAGAAAATTAATACAAATAAAATAAATTTATGAACTGTCATTTCTTGTTATTTTAAATATTTAACGCCAAAATAGATAGAATAGTTGGCAGATTACCAAATTGGGAAAAAAGCATCAGGGAAATGTTCGATTTTAATCTTAGGTTCAATTGTTATGGCGATAATGTCAAAACGGATTTCATTTTCATGTCCTACGCGGTCCATATATTCGGCAGCCGCATCATAAATCTGTTTTTCTTTTCGCTTTCCTACAGCAGATTCCGGGTAGCCAAATTCGGCATTTTTTCTTGTTTTAACTTCAGTAAATATCAAAATATTATTTTCCATCGAAATCAAATCCAATTCTGTATTTGCCCAAGTCCAGTTTATCTCTAGGATTTTGTGACCTTTTTCTTCAAGGAATTTTTTAGCAATTTCTTCACCAATTTTGCCAAGTTCATTATGATTCGCCATAAAATTTGTATCTTTCCATGCCAATTACAACCAATAAGCAAAGATATTGGTTTTAGACTTTATATTTTAATGAAATTGCTCATTAGATCATATTATAAAAAGACAGCATAAATAATTTTACACATATGATGGACAAATTAATTGAATCTTTTCCGCAACAGTTAAAGGAAGCGGTAAAAATAGGAGAGAACATTAAACTAACGCCCTCGCAAAAGCCCATTCACAACATTGTAGTTGTTGGTTTAGGTGGTTCGGGCATAGGTGCAGACTTTGCTATTGAATTCAGTGCCAATTACCGTAAAGTGCCGATGTTGACCTGCAAGGGCTATACGCTACCTGCTTTTGTCGATGAAAACTCAATGGTTATCTGCTCCTCATTTTCGGGAAATACCGAAGAAACGCTTTCGGATTATGAACAGGCAAGTGAGAAAGGTGCAAAAATTATTTGCATTGCATCGGGTGGAAAACTCATCGAATTGGCAAAAAAAGATGGACACGATAACATCATTTTGCCGGGTGCAGGCTCACCCCCAAGAGCAAATCTGGCTTTTTCGATGACACAGCTTATTTACCTGCTTCATTTTTATGGACAGATTGCTAGTTCTGCCTTGAGTGATTTGAATAAAGCCATTGAATTGATAGAATCGGAACAGGAAAATATAAAAATGAAAGCGGAACGCATGGCAAAATTTATTGCCGGCAAATTCCCTGTAATTTATACTACAGACAGAATGGGCGCTGTGGCAGTAAGACTTCGTCAGCAGTTGAATGAGAATGGAAAAATCCTCTGTTCGCATCATATCATTCCCGAAATGAATCACAATGAATTGGTGGGTTGGAGAAAACAACCAATCGATTTTGCAGTGCTTATTTTCAGATCTAAAGACGATCATTCACAAAATCAGGCGAGAATCGAAATCAATAAAGAAATTATTGGTCATTATACCGATACACTCATTGAGGTATTTGCAAAAGGAGAAAGCCTTATCGAGCAGGCGCTCTACTGTGTACACCTCAGCGATTGGCTTTCATGGGAAATTGCCCAATTGCGCCAGGTGGATGCAACTGAGGTAAAGGTAATCGATTTTCTGAAGTCTGAGCTGACAAATAGCAATTCTGCCGATAAAAAATCCGACAATTAAGCTGCTGCTTCAATGAAAAAAGTTCATTTTGAAGATTTGGGGCTAATTGATTTCCAGGGAGCCTGGGATTTTCAAACCCAAAAATTTAATGAAATAATTCAGCGGAAATTAGACAACAGAAACTTGCCTCAATCCGAACAAATAAATCAGGAGCACTGGTTAATTTTTTGTGAGCATCCGCATGTTTATACGCTTGGGCGAAATGGCAAAGAAGAACATTTACTCCTCGATGATTTGGGATTAAAGGATAAAAGTGCAGAATTTGTCAAAATAAATAGGGGAGGTGACATTACTTATCATGGCCCCGGGCAGTTAGTAGCTTATCCGCTGCTCGATCTCGATGATTTTTTTACTGATATTGGCCGTTATATCCGATACCTGGAGGAAATGGTTATAAGAACCCTGTTGGAGTATAACATTGAATCTGGCAGAATAGCTGGGCAATCTGGAGTTTGGCTCGATGGAGAAAAAGCCTCTGCGCGGAAAATCTGCGCTGTTGGGGTACATCTTAGTCGTTGGACAACAATGCATGGTTTTGCCTTCAATATAAATACAAACCTCGATTACTTTTCAAACATCGTTCCCTGTGGCATTTCAGACAAGGCTGTTACTTCACTCGAAAAAGAATTGGGTCGAAAGCTTCCTATGGATGAAGTTAAAAGCAAGGTAATGAAACATTTTCAGGAACTTTTTGAGGTAGAACTTTTGTAATAATACATGTTGATAATATTAAGGTATAAAAATGAAAAAAGATATTCCGATTCACTCAACCGCGCATGTTGGCATTGCATTAACTCCAAATTTTGAAGATGATGTTTGGGATGTTTATCTCATTAACATGAAAGATCGAATGATTAAAGATATTATTATCAATAGCAAAGGTTATGGGGAATTGGATGGTAAAAAAATTGAAACACAGACAATGCGCTATTTTATTCCATATTTAGGAAAGGAAAATGCGCAAAAAATAGAATTAATACACAAAGATCTTCTGCAAGTGGCCAATGAATATTGGATAACCTTTTATATAGATGCTAATATCTATGATAAAAAGGTAGTTTTTGTGCAGGGCTCAATAGCCGAAGATTATTTTACAAACATTCCGGTTTTGGAAAAAAGAGGGGTAATGATCCTCTAAATTAAAGAATTATGAAAGAAGAACATATTGTAAATCAGGATTTTGAACTGTTGGAAGAAGATGAGTTTGGAGACTTGTATGAATGGCAGGAATTTAAGGCAGACCCCCGTCAGGAGCCGATTCGAATAGATAAATTTTTGATGGACAGACTCAAGGACGTCACCAGAAGCAAGGTTCAGGCAGGAATTGAGGAGGGTTTTGTACAGGTAAACGGCAAAGTGGTAAAGAGTAACCATAAAATTAAACCTCTTGATCTCATTACTGTTCGGCTCAGAAGACCAAGAAATGACGGAAAAGTTATGCCCGAGCAGATGCCCCTCGATATTCGTTATGAGGACGATGATGTAATGGTAATTTTTAAACCGGCAGGTCTTGTGGTTCACCCTGGTGTTGGGAATCATAGCGGTACCCTTGTGAACGCCCTTGCCTGGCATTTTAAGGAGCTTCCTATTGTAGAGGGAACCAATGAATATCCCGGAGTTGTACATCGAATCGATAAGGATACAACAGGTCTGATGGTGATTGCCAAAACAGACCTTGCCATTTCAAAATTGGCTAAACAGTTTTTTGATCATACTATTGAAAGAAGATATAGAGCGCTGGTCTGGGGCGATTTTGAAGAAAACGAAGGTACAGTAACAGGTCATATTGGCCGTCACGAGCGTAATGCAAAGATGTTTACAGTGTATGAAGATGGAGATTATGGCAAGCATGCTATTACGCACTATCGTGTAATTCAGCGTTTTGGATATGTGACCTTGGTAGAATGCCAACTCGAAACAGGGCGCACACATCAGATTCGCGTCCATATGAAACATATCGGACATCCGCTTTTTAACGACAAACTATACGGCGGCGATAAAATTGTAAAAGGGACCATATTTACAAAGTATAAAGAATTTATAGACAACTGTTTCAAAATGTTGCCGCATCAGGCATTACATGCCTTTTCTTTAGGATTTCAACATCCATCGAAAGATGAAAAAGTATATCTCGAAGCTGATATGCCCGAGTATTTCAGGGCTACCTTAAATAAATGGGAGAAGTATACCGAGGGAAGATTGTCGAAATAGCTCAGATTTACTTTTGACCTATATAAACAAAAGCCGACTTTTTAGGGTCGGCTTTTGTTTGTATGATTATTAGCAATAGGAATTACATCAAGTCCAATGCCTTGTTTAAGGTTTCGCTCGGACGCATTGCTTTGCTTACCAGTTCTGGACTTGGGAAGTAATAACCGTTGATTTCAACAGGCTGACCCTGTACACCATTCAATTCTGAAACAATTTTAGCCTCGTTTGCAGTAAGCGCATCGGCTAAAACTTTGAATTCAGAGGCAAGTTTTAGATCCTCAGTCTGCGTTGCCATAGCCTGAGCCCAATACAATGCAATGTAGAAATGTGAACCTCTGTTATCGAGACCCCCAATTGCACGTGCAGGAGATTTGTCGTTATTCAGGAGTAGTTCTGTTGCTTTATCCAGTGCATCGGCAAGGATTTTAGCGGTTTTATTGTTAGCCACTTCCGAAAGATGTTCCAAAGAAACTGCCAGTGCGAGGAACTCACCCAATGAATCCCAACGTAGATAGTTTTCTTTTACAAACTGCTGAACATGTTTTGGTGCAGATCCACCTGCGCCGGTTTCGAAAAGACCACCACCATTCATAAGCGGTACGATAGAAAGCATTTTTGCTGAGGTACCCAATTCGAGAATAGGGAAGAGGTCAGTATTATAATCGCGAAGCACATTTCCTGTTACAGATATGGTATCGAGACCATCTTTGATACGTTTGATTGAAAACTCAATTGCTTCAACCGGAGAAAGAATAGGTAGTTCAAGACCGTTTGTATCGTGGTCTTTCAGGTATTTCTCTACTTTTTTTATTACTTCGGCATCGTGTGCACGGTTTTTATCCAACCAGAAAACAGCTGGAGTGCCTGTTGCACGGGCACGTTTCACGGCCAATTTTACCCAATCCTGAATAGGCGCATCTTTTACCTGGCACATTCTCCATATATCGCCTTTTTCAACATTGTGCTGGATGAGTACATTGCCATTTAGATCAACAATTTTGATAACGCCATCGGCAGCAATTTCAAAAGTTTTATCGTGTGAGCCGTACTCTTCTGCCTGTTGAGCCATTAGACCAACATTTGATACAGATCCCATTGTACGAGGGTCGAATGCACCATTAGCTCTGCAGAAATCCATCACCACCTGATACATGCCGGCATAGCTGCTATCTGGAAGCACTGCTTTGGTATCCTGCAATTTTCCGGCTTTGTTCCACATACGGCCAGAATCGCGGAGCATTGCAGCCATTGAGGCATCAACAATCACATCAGAAGGTACATGTAGATTTGTAATTCCTTTGTCGGAATCAACCATAGCAACATCTGGACCATTGCTGTAAGCTTCAGCTATAGCAGCCTCAATCAATGCTTTTTTATCGGCGGGTAATTTTTCAATTTTTAGCAAAAGATCACCGAATCCATTATTTACATTAACATCTACAGAATCAAGTAGATCGCCATATTTTTCAAATACATTTTTAAAGAAGATTTTGACGGCATGTCCGAAAATAATCGGATCAGAAACCTTCATCATTGTAGCCTTCATATGTAGAGAGAAAAGAACGCCTTTCGCTTTAGAATCGGCAATTTGTTCTTCTAGGAATTTAACAAGCGCTTTTTTGCTCATAAAGGTTCCATCAATAATTTCACCTTCGAGCAAAGACAAATCAGCTTTCAATACGGTTTTAGTGCCGTCTGTAGCTTCGTGTACGATGCTTACTTTAGTAGCAGCAGCTAGGGTTACGGATTTTTCGTTGCTTTTGAAATCACCTGAACTCATAGTTGATACATGACTGTGAATATCCGATGTCCAAACACCCATTTTGTGAGGATGGCTTTTGGCATACATTTTAACAGCATTCGGTGCACGGCGGTCAGAATTTCCTTCACGGATTACCGGATTCACTGCCGAACCTTTTATTTTGTCATACTTTGCCTTGATTTGCTTTTCAGCATCATTGGCTGCTTCTTCGGGATAATTTGGAACATTGAAGCCTTTGTCCTGCAATTCCTTGATAGTTGCTTTCAACTGAGGCATTGATGCAGAAATATTGGGCAATTTTATAACATTTGCTTCTGCTTTAAGTACCAATTGACCTAATTCCGAAAGCGCATCAGGTACACGCTGTGTATCGTTCAAATTTTCAGGAAAATTTGCGATAATACGTGCAGCAAGTGAGATGTCTCTTGTTTCAACAGCTACAGAAGCTGCTTTTGTAAAGGTATTAATGATTGGCAATAATGAATAGGTTGCCAAAGCTGGAGCCTCATCGGTGAGGGTGTAAATGATTTTGTATTTAGTTTCCATTTTATGATTTCTTTTTGAGGTAATCCTCTGTTTAATAACTTTGCAAAAATACAACTTTAGAAAATAATGAAGCACTCAGACCAATTATTTATGTAAAAAGTTTTAATGAAAAAGAGGAAAAATACAAATTCCGAATTGCAGCCAGTGTAATTCGGAATTTGTATTTGAATAATAATACTTAATTATATTAAAATATATGGCTGTATTTTATGCTCCAGGTTCTTGGAGCACCCATTCTTGCAGGTCTTACAGCATATTCAGTATTTAATAGATTGTTGATAATGAAATTGAGCTGTTGTTTTTCGTTGAATTTATAACCGAATCGCCAATCAAAGATAAGACTGCCCTTGTTATGAATTTTTCTGAATTCCTGAAGGCCGTTAGCCACCAAACCTAATGCAAAAACAAGGTCAATTTTGTGAATATGGCTGTTGTAATTTGCCGATGCGCCAAAGGTGAAGCCTTTCCATTCGGTTTCGATATCGAAACGGAGATTGTGCAGGCTGCGGTATCTCAAAATACTTCTGATTTGTGAAGAACTGTCTGGATTGATGCCATTTGCAAATGCATCGAACATATTGCCAAGAAATACACCTACATTGCGTTGCAAGGTGTCATCCTGTATGTCTCCGGGGAAACTATAGGTGTATCCACCCCAAATTCTCAAAGGAATTTTACCAATGTAACCATCTGACTGCCCAGAAATTTCCCATCCAGCAATTCTTGCCTGACTTACATTCAGTGATTTAAAACCAAGCCCCTCTGGGTAAAAGCCCAGTGTGAACTCAACCATATTTTGGTATTCCATCCAGAAAAGAGCAGCATCTGCATAAAATTTAAACTTCGAAGTTCTGAAAGTGCGTCTGTATGCTAACTCGGCCGACCACCCAGTTTCTGGCTTTATGTCGGGATTTGGAAAGGCGCCAATAGATAAACCTGAAACGGGAATAGGTTCGTTAATAAACCTTTCGGCCAAAGATGGAAAGCGGAAACCAGTGCCAAATGAAGCGCGCACAAAATCGTGTTTCGATGCCTGGTAGTTCAGACCAAATCTAGGTAGGGGATAGGCCATTGGTGTAAAAATAGTATCTATCAGGAATCCTTCCCAACGGATGCCAATAACAGCATTGAGGCGGTTAAAAAACTTTTTTTCAAGCTGAGAATATGCTGCAAATGAACTGCCTACAAATTTTGCGCGGTCGTTGACAGGATCTATGTTGTCATTAAACAGAATGCTGAAAGCCTGAAATTGCTGTCCCATAAGGCCTGCTGTCAGCAACCATCCGTTGAAATTGCGCTGAAACTGATATTCGCCATTGAAGAGATGTCCGACTGAAGGTTTCGTACCTCTTTGTTTCGAGATATTAAACCAGCGTCCTCTGAAATCATGCCTGTTTTTCCATCGGTCATAAAAAGTAATAAATGGATCGATTGTCGTAGAAAAATATCGGTCTCTTCCACCCTCAGATACATTACGGTAAGCATTATCCCGCACATCTAAGGAAAGGAAATAGGTACCTTGTTCGTGGTACATAATGTTTCCATTTATACCATAACTGAGTCTTCCTTTTAACTGTGGTTGAATATAGCGTGTATTGTAATTGAAGCGAAAGCGGCGTTCATCCATCAATTTCAGATAACTGTTATCCATGTGGAAGTTTCCACCAATTACCAAGTCAAAATTCTTGTTGATTTTCTCTCTGTGAGCAAAGAATACACCCGAAAACATAGGCTGTCCTGCTGGATCTTTTTTGGGGTCGAACCAGCGCATACTGTCAACAGGCGGCTGTTCGTAAATTCCTGCGTAAGTTGTGAAACTGGTGTATGGCTTTGCTGTTGGATAAGCAGTTCTTACGTTGATTACACCATTTAAAGCGCCTGAACCGTATAGAACAGAAGCTGAGCCTTTTATAACTTCTATCTGTTCCGCATTTTCAATAGGTACAAAATTCCATTTCACGTCACTCAATTCTGCAGACAAAAGTAGCTGACCATCAACAAGGAAAGAAACACGGCTACCTGCACCGTAAGCGTAACCCGCACCACCACGAATGCTCACTTGTCCATCAAGAATTTGAACACCGGAAACTTTCTGAACGATGTCATCAAGGGAACGGACATTATTACTTCTGATTTGAGCGGAACTTACCACATCGACAGAAACAGTACTTTCCTCTAGTTTTTTCTCATATTTTCCTTCGGTTATGACAACGACATCGCTCACCAGTTCGCCTTTCAGTGCAACATCAAGTTGGAGTGGATTTATCCCATCAACATCAATAGTTCTTTTTTCAGGCTGATATCCGACATAATTAAAAACCAAGGTGTATTTGCCAGCATTTAAATTTAATTGGTAATTCCCCTCGACATCAGTAACCGTACCGTTTTCGGTCCCCTCTATCATTACCGTCGCCTGAATCAAGGCCTCAGAATTTTGAGCGTCTGTCAACTTTCCACTGACAAGAGATTGCCCATAAGTAAAAGCTGAAAAAGTTAAAAACAGAACTATAAAAAACAAGGAAGATTTCATATTTCCTTTCCTGGATTTGGTATGCAAAATAAAATAACAAAGGCAAGACGAAAGTTATTTGCAAAAGGTTGTAATAGGAAGAATTTTTTTTCGCCCTTCCTCTGCGCCCAAAAAAACCGGATGATTCGTTCAAAACGAAAGCACCCGGCTATAATTTTATAAACTTTTGGATTCAGATTGTCAGATTATCAGAAATTAGAAATTAGAAGTAAGAAATTTGAAGGTAGAAAAAAGTCTCGTCTTTCGGACGAGAAGAAATTAGAATCTTTCATCCTTTCATCTACACTCGTACCTAGAACCTCGTCCCTAAAGAACTGGCTACTGGCTATTAAATAACTAGTCCCTAGTACCTACGCACTAAAAAATCTTTCCTCTTTCTCCCGATAGCTATCGGGATT
>CANETR010000002.1 GCA_947441325.1 Saprospiraceae bacterium | reverse complement strand
TTCAAAACCTGTTTTATAAAATTTACTCAAGGCTTGTTCTTCAGGTCCAATTAAATACTCATGCTCAGTACCATTGCTGTATTGTTTGAAAAATTGGGCAAAAGCCCAACTGAATGTTCTTTCTTCGCTTGCATCGAGCCTGTGAAAAATGCCCATAACATAGCTATTGAGCCTTAGACAGCGTTCTATTTCCTTTATTTTATTATCATCGCCCAATGCGAATAAAAATTCTTTGCCAAGCAGCATCGCAGCATCCAAACTGTCATCATCCAAGGGTATTGAGGATAGTGAAGCGGCTTCAATCCATAAATCTTCGTTACCGCCAAGCGAATCTTTTATAAATTTTAAATAAGTGTTATCCTCCTCGCTTATACAGAGCAGATGAACATGCTTTATCCACAATCTGCCAAGATGCTCAGCCGATTCCCCATTCAAGAGTACTACGTACTTTTTTCCAACCTGCAGTTCATACTTCAGGAACTCAATGACCTGAATAGGAGGGTGCGGATGAAATTCGGAACGGTAAATGATGTAGTCGGGAGTCAAGTTAATTTGAGAATTTGAAAATTTGAGGTGAACTAGTTTAATAATTCAATAAAAAGTAAGCTGTGAATAAACAGATATTTGACAAAATCTCTGCATGGGTCTATAAGACTTAAGAGGCGCACTTTGGATTTTAATCTAACAGGGAGTTGAGTAGAAGTGTTGAAAATTAATTCATCCTTTCATCTGAAGTGTTATAAACACGAATTTTAATGCTCAAAACTGGTATTTTACTGCATAAAAACAAACAGGTTATCTAACTTGAAAATCCGTCTTCCGAGAGGAAATAATCAGTATCGAAGATCTGTGTCTATCAGTATTTTCACCGTCAAATCTGTGTTTTAAAAAAGAATAAATAAATACAGCCTTAATTTGACTTAGTAAAATTAGCAAATAAAAAGCTTTGGAGCAGCATTCTCAAATTTTCAAATTCTCAAATTTTCAAATTCTCAAATTTTCCCCGTGCTTCCAAAACCACCGGCCCCTCTGTCTGTCTCGCTCAAGTCATCAACTAGGGCCCAGGAAATGCGCTCATATTTGGCAATGACCATTTGTGCAACACGCTCGCCCGGCTCTATAACAATGGCATCAGTATTCAGATTTATAACAATTACTCCAATTTCTCCACGATAATCGGCATCGATTGTACCCGGTGAATTTGGAATGGAAAGTCCTTTTTTATAAGCCATGCCACTGCGAGGTCTTACCTGTGCTTCGTATCCAAGAGGTAGTTCAATGTACAAACCTGTAGGGATGATTGCCCTTTCCATTGGCTGCAGTGTTTTTGCTGTTTCGATATTGGCTCTTAAATCCATTCCAGCGCTTCCCTCTGTCGCGTATTCGGGTAGGGGATAGGCAGACTTGTTGATAATTTTAACTTGCATGAAGTATGTTTTGATAAGCTTTCGAAAAAATAGTTCATTTTGAAAGTTACAAAGTTAATGAAATTTAATAATTGGCGTTAATAAGAATTCAAAGTAGAAAATTCCTGATAAGTGAAAGTTTAGTATTGTGTAAACACATTATAAGCTAAAGCTAAAAAATATTTAAAATTGTTTATATATTTGGAAAACCAAAGCCGAAATAAATGACAAGATTACTTGTACATTGTTTCCATAAAAAAACTATATGAATTTAAAAATATTTAATTGCTTTATTATCTGCATCTTGTGCAGTACAAAGCTTTGGGCTCAATTACCAAAAACAGAATTTAAGGGCTTTGGTCATATCGAATATTCTTTAGATTTTGTCAATCCCAATAAGCCCGACTCTTATTTTATTTTGGGCGAACACGATTTATTCGTACAATCAAAAATAACAAAAAGGTTTTCCTACTTAGGAGAATTTGTTATTAGGTACAACGGTGCTTCAGCTACTAAGTTTTTGCCTTCTATTGAACGTACTCTGGTAAAATATGCTTATCTCAACAATCATTCGGTCATTTTTGGCAAAATACATACACCAATCAATTATTGGAACGATTCTTATCACCACGGGAGAGTTTTCTATCCCGTAATTTCACGCCCAATTGCTTTCAGCCATTTTGTTCCGCTTCACACCATTGGGGTACAGGCCCAGGGACAGAATATTGGTAAGTGGAATTTTGGATATGATGTTGTCGTAGGAAATGGTATAGCCTCAACTGATATTTTCGATAGTAATTCCTCTCCCGGTTTTGCAGCTGCAATTCATATCAAACCCATTGACGGTATGAGAATTGGAGTATCCCACTATTTTAATCGTATGGATGAGAATGGTTATGGCTCTCATAGTGGTCATGTCATGCCTACAGGAACGGCTTACAGGGGGCCGCTAGATTTTTACCTTAACAGTCTTTCTTTTGCATATTTTGGTAAAAAATTTGAAATCCTAAGTGAAAGCTCTCGCAATTTAACAAGAACAGATTCTTTGGGATTAGCTAATAATTTCAGTACTTTTCTCTATCTGGGCTATGTGATTAAAGAAAAACACGTACCGATGATTATGGTGGATTACATAAACATTTCAAGTAATGATCTGCATTCATCGCCCATGGAATTGCTGAAATTGGGTTTAGGATATCGTTATGAATTCAGTCACCTCTTAAATGTGAAAGGAATGCTGGAATATTATTTTCAACATTCACATTCTCATCATGGTTCAGGTCCTCAACAAAATTATTTTGCCATAGAAATGCAATTAGCCTACGGCTTTTAAAAACACAAAAATGCAATTTTTAATCAGCTTATTTTTATCCCTATTTCTCGGCACTACTCTCCTGGCACAGACAGAAGAGAAGCTGGTTATAATAGGTAATAAAACAGGCTTGACAGAACTGACATTAAAAGAGGCGAGAGATATTTTCAAGGGTAAAATGTCATTTTGGAAAAATAAGGAAGAAGTGATTATTGTGTTGCCTTCTCCGAAATCGGATGATGCGACAGGCGTAGCGAATGAAATTTTTCAAACATCGGTTACCGGCATGCAAAAACATTGGCTGGCTTTGGTATTTCAGGGAAGATCCAATCCACCAGTATTTGTACAAAGTACCAGAGAGGCAATAGACTATGTCAATAAAAATTCTGGTGCCATTGCTGCTTTATATTGTAAAAGTTCTGAAGTGCCCGCTTCTCTAATTATCAAATTAAAATAATCAATTGGCCAAGTCAACCCATAAAAAATTTGTTCCTGCTTTTATTCTCAGTGGAATTTCATTGAGGATATGGTTGCCTTTTGCCATAAGTATTACAGTTTTTATTCTTGCAGCAGGGTTTTATTATCCCAAAAAGCAGGAAATTATATTCATTGAAAACTATAGTTCCAAAATAAAAGAACTTGCCAAAACCGTAGCCTTAGGTGTGGAACTTACCTTAAGCTCTGACAATTTCGAAGGTTTAAAAAAAACAATCGATTTAGCCAAATCTTCTTCTGAATTTGAATTTATTGCCATTATTGAAAATCAGGAAGACGGCACAGAACAGGTTTTTCAGGTGAATCCAGATAGTTTTGATGCCAAAACGGTGCTCAAAAAGGATACGGTAAATTACATTTATGAAAGCTGTCGCATAGATTCCGAACTATTGAAAGGCTATGTGTTGATTGCTTTTTCGAGGGATTTTATACAGGCCAAAATTTATAAGCTCAATTATCCTGTATATCAGTTTCTTGTTATACTCTTAGTGGTTTCACTAATTGCCTTCTTGTTTTTTGCTAATACCATTTCAAGACCCATCAGAAAACTTACCATCGTTGCAAATCAGCTCGAAAAGCAGAATTTTGATGTGGATATCAATGAAAATTCTGGAATAAATGAGCTTAGTAATCTTAATAATGCACTTTTTAGTCTGAAAACGGCACTGATTGATGCTAAAAAAAGAAATCAAGAATTTAACAAGCAGCTTGAACATGAAATAGAACTCAGAACCATAGACTTAAAGGAAACTACAGAAAAATTGATAAAGGCTCAAACAGCTTCTAAATTTGGAAACTACGAATATGATTTAATTACAGGTAAGTGGACGCTTTCAAATGTTATCAATCAGATTCTGTCATTGAATGAAACCGACGGACCAACTGACAATTGGCTTAATTTTCTCTGCAGCGAAGACAATGACGAGATCGTACATAGTTTTGAAGATGCTATTTTCAACAGACAAGGCTTTCAAAAAGATTTTAAACTCAATTTTAAAGATGTATCAAAACCTGAAAAATGGGTTTCTTTAGTAGCTGAACCTCAATACGATCTAGCTGGAAATATTTTGACCTTTAGTGGATCTTTTCAGGATATTACAGAGCGCAAATTAATTGAAAATGAAGTAAACAAGCTCTCGCTTGTTGCTAAAAAAACTTCAAACTGTGTAATTATTACCGACAAAGACAGGAAAATGGTCTGGGTGAATGACAGTTTATTGAGGCTGACCGGATACGAAATGCATGAACTGATAGGCAGGTCGCCCCGAATGTTTCAATCCCCTAAAACTAATACAGATACCCTTGACTATGTTAAGCAATGTTTAGATAATAAACATGAATTAAAAGTTGAAATTCTCAATGCTGATAAATATGGAAAAGAATATTGGTTAGACATGAATATCGTTCCTCTTTTTGACCAAAAGGATGAACTCATAGGTTATATTGCAGTTGAGACCGATATCACCGAAAGAAAGATGACGGAGGAAGAGCTTCTGAGAAGAGAGAAAATGCTATTGGCAATTTCAACAGCCAGTAATATTCTTTTGAATAGCCTCGATGCACTCGATTCTATTTCTCAAACCCTGGAATTAATGGGCAAAGCCGTAGTTGTTGACAGAACTTATCTTTTTACTACTAGCAATGATCCGAAACTAGGAATGTTAGCATCACAAAGATTTGAATGGAATTCTGGCAATGCAGACGCACAGATAGATAATCCCGAAATGCAAAACTTACCCATGGGTGAATTTGAAGAGTTTATCGGGGTATTAGGCAATAGATTACCTTTTGTTAAGCGGACAAATGATCTGGATGATGACGACAAATTTAAAAAAATACTCGAATCACAGGATATTCTTTCCATTCTCATTATCCCAATTTTCAAAGGAGAGCTTTTCTGGGGTTATGTAGGTTTCGACGACTGTACTATCGAAAGAAATTGGTCAGAAGCAGAGATTTCTATTCTAAGCACCTTTGCGACAGCTATCGAAAATGCACTAGATAGAGAGGATAAAACGGAGATCATCAAAAGCATGGCCCTCTTCCCCGAACTTAACCCCAATCCGGTTATAAGAATTGATCTTGAAGGGAAAATCATTCTTGAAAATGATGCAGCTGAAAACATCCATGACTTGAATTTTGATAATAAATTAGTTTCTAAAGAGGAATTTTTGAAACATGTTACTGAATTGCTTAGTCATGAAAAAAATAAGGTTCAATTTGAGGTTCAATTCAACGAAAATAATTTCTTTACAGTAGACTGCTTGCTGATTGAAGACTCAAATCAGATTAACCTTTATTTCAACGATATATCATTGTTGAAAGAAAATGAGCAAAAGTTAAAAGAGGCGAAGATAAGGGCAGAAGCATCAGATAAGGCCAAAGAAGAGTTTATAGCCAATATGAGCCACGAGATAAGAACGCCTTTGCATGCCATTACCGGTTTGTCTAAGATTTTGAAAAAGAGTACACTAAGTATTGAGGATCAAAAATTAGTAAGTCATATTGCTCAATCGGGCGATCACCTGCATTCACTCATCAATAATGTACTTGATTTTACCAAAATAACAGCCGGTGAGTTTAAATTGAATATATCTACCTTCAGTTTAAGACATGTGGTGAAACAGCTACAATCAATTCTTTTCTCTATTGCAGAAGAAAAAGGACTAAAACTTGACTTTGAGGTTTCGAGTGAAATACATGAATTGTTGATTGGCGATGAAACAAGATTGAGACAGGCCTTATTGAATCTGCTTAGTAATTCGCTTAAATTTACAGAAAAAGGAACGGTCTCCCTTAGAGCAAGACCACTGAAGGATACAGAAAATAGTCAGCTGCTCGAAATTATTGTTTCTGATACAGGAATTGGTATGAGTGAAGGATTTATTGGTAAAATTTTCGATAAATTCAGTCAGGAGGATTCCTCATTAGGCAGAAAACATGGTGGTACTGGTTTGGGAATGGCCATAACAAAAGGATTGGTCGATTTGATGCAGGGGGCAATAACAGTAGATAGCCAAAAAGATAGCGGAACAACATTTACAATCCATATCCCATTTGAAAAAAATCTTCAGAAAATAAATAAGGAGGAAAGAGAAAAAACAGCCAAGTCTAAACTTAATAACTTAAAAGTTCTGGTTGTTGAAGACAACGACATTAATCTCTTGGTAGCAAATACCTTACTTGCTTTTTATGGTATAACAGTGTTTGAAGCCAAAAATGGAAAAGAGGCCATCACTCATCCAAATCTCAATGAGGTGGATTTAATTTTGATGGATCTTCAAATGCCAGAAATGGACGGATTTGCAGCGACCGAATACCTGAGAAAAATATTAAAGATAAGCACACCTATTATTGCATTGACTGCAAATGCGCTTAAAACAGAAATTGAAAGATGTTTTGAATTGGGTATGAATGATTATGTACTCAAGCCATACAATGAAATACAGCTCATGGATGCAATTACTAAAAATCTGAATTTATTTACAGATATAAAAGTAATTGAAAGCCCCAATGAAGTAGAAAGCGGGTCATTGTTAAATTTGGATATGCTCAAGACTTTGAGTGCAGGTTCTGATGAATTTATGATAAAGATAATCAGCATGTTCCTTGAACAGATTCCATCAGCTGTAATAGAGCTTAAAACGGCATTTGAGGCCAATGATTATGAAACAAGCAAGTCGATTGCACACAAAATAAAGGCAACTTATATTCAATTTGGTATTACAAGTTTGGAGCAGGATATTTTCTTATTGAATTATTTTGATGTAAATGCAACTGCTGAACTTGAGAAATGTAAAAGCGCCATTCAAAACCTGGTCGAGATCACTGATATAGTGAGTGTTGAGTTGAGAAATGTATTGAATGGGTTCGAAGTTGCTTAAGTTTAGCTTAAGCTTCAGCGTGATATGCTAGCATTCATTTTTTACTCATTTTTTTGGATAAAAAATTCTGAATAAAAGTGCCAATAAAACTAAAAAGAAAAGAGGCTACCCAATTTTTTGGAAAGCCTCTTTCTATTTTTAATGATTAGCAGTTAGACTAATGTGCTATCTGAAACTTTGAGCTAATTACATTCTTATGATTCTCTGAAATTTTAATAAAGTAAGTGCCCGATGATAGAGATTTAGTGTCAATAGTCTTGATATTGTTATAGATTCCTTTCGACTGTCCGAAAACATTTAGAATTTCTACACTATACGTTTCTGAAGATGATTCAATATGAATAAAATCATCTGCCGGATTCGGGTAAAATGAAAATTTGTTATCCGCTGCGATTTCGACCGACCTTATGGGGGAATAACTGAAACTTCCATCCGTATCGGTTTGTTTCAAACGGTAATAGGAAATTCCGCCAAAGGGATTGTAGTCTATAGCACTGTAATTAAGTTCTACCCCGGCGGATTCATCTGCAGCTTTAACATCAGATACATATTGCCATTGAATAGCATCACCACTGCGTTCGATGCTGAAAAAGTCATTATTAGTTTCAGATGCCGTAGTCCATTCAAGTAAAACGGTCCTGTTGATTTGACTGCTTGCATCGAAAGAGATAAGCGCAACAGGTAAAATCTGTGTAAACTCTCTGAAACCAACTGAGTCACAAACACAATTTGACACATTGCTGAGAACCCCTGCAAAGCCAAAGAAATTGCAACTGAATGCATTGATTTGAACATTTTGTGTCAATGTTGCTCCTGGAGCTATCGGGCTATTGATAATTGAAGTTTGTATTGGATTGCCAGTTATATTGCCCAGATTATCGATACAGTAAAAATCAATGCTAAGAGGATTATTTGTTGCTTGTGTACCATTGTTTTCAACCTCAAAGTTAACTAAATAATTACTGCCCGAAAGTACCACAGGACTTGATAGTCTGAGATCTGCAATAGGTTTCTCCACCAAAATATTTTGACTATTAAACCCTGTAGAATATTGAACTATATTACACTGTCCTGATAGTTCCGTGACACAGGAAACTGGCCCGTTAATATCGAAACCCTGAACAGATATCTGACTTAAACCACAGGCAGGCACCGCTATATCAGACACATCGATACTATATCTCAATCTTGTTGCATTGGGTAATCCCGACGGTATCTGCAACCTGATTATCTGCTGGCCGCTTGAATTGACAGTAACAGAACTTAGTGAAACGCAGGAGGCCGAGTTGCAGATTAAGCTGCCGCTCACAAATCTCAAACCATTATTCAAAACAATCTCAATGCTTGCAGTTGATCCTGTTACACCGCCAATGATAGTTGTCATAATATCAATGCTTCTATTTGCACAGTTTGTAGTAGTTGCTGCATTGATAAGGTGGTCGGTATAGTATTCGGGTTCTATATCAGTAATTCTGATATTTGGTGCCGTAAAAGGAACATTGCTGCCGATTGATAAAGCGCCGCAGGAGCTGTTTGCAGTTGCAAATACATTAAATGAGCTGTTTGTAGTAAAATTACAGTCAGTCTGCATTTCGAATCGAATACCGATTTGTCTCAACGAATTGTTACCGGCTGCACTGAGCGTTCCCAATATACCACTTGTCAAAGGGTAAGCACTATGACTACTGAGATTATAATTGTAGTTATTACCATTTTGAATTGCGCTAAGTGTTTGCCAATTACCCGATCCTCTTGGATATTCTGCCTGCAAATAAATAGGAAATAAACCATTAGATGCTTGAATAATTAAACGGTTGTTGTACATATTACCTGCCTGAACAGAATTTACAACGTATTCATAAAATCCCGGATTACATAAGTTAATAGTTCCCACGGGAACAGAGACGCTATTTATGCCAAGCTCTGAAGCAGCAGGGTTGTAACGTAAAAAAATCTGTTCTTGCTGACAGGAGTAGCTGTTTGGATTTGAGGGAAAAGAGGTACAGTTCCAACCTGCTAAAACCCTGATACTGTCAGTGCTACAATTACTGTAACTAAACCTGATTCTATAATTTCTGGACTGAGCAGAATTAAGGCCCGCACTACTAAGTTGAAACCAAACTCCTCCAGGATAGCTGATAGGAGTGAGTGTTGAAGAAGATGTTAAATCAGTTAATGATATAATATTGTAAATAGAATTGTTTGGAATCGCCAACCAAGTAAATGGAGCAACTCCATTACCATCATTGCTCAAACTGATGTCGAAAAATTCCTGCATAGCGACTGCCTGAATTTCTCCGGTTAGATTAGAAAGGGATAAATTGCCCTTATTACTATGATTGATTGGCCTGTTTGCACCGTATAGGTTTCCGCTGTGTACAGCAGGATGTGTTGCGGCATTTGCAAAAGCGTAGTAATAATCTTTAACAAATACCCTAAATGTTATTGTTTCGGTGGTTCTTGTGGCACAGGTAGGCCTAACTGTTACCGGGATCATTGTCCCATAAGTATTTGTTACAGTGATTTCAAAAGGAAGCCAATTGCCAGGATTTACAAAGGTCAAGACGTTTCCGTTTACGGAGCTTGGTGTAAGTGTAAGGCCATATCCTGCAGTTCCGAAAGATGCCGTATAAATATAAGTTGAACTTACATACTCATAGCCATTTGGCATAACAACCTGAAAAGAATCGATATACATCGCCGGTCTGAATTCATTTTGGTATTTTACACCAGCAGTGTTGAATCGTCGGGCCAGGTAATTAGTATTTCCACCCAATGAATTATTGGAACATTGAGAGGTGTTGAAGGTGTTTGAGCCGTTCAGAGAAGTTGTGCCAACCAGATAGAACTCAGGAACAAACTCATTACACCTGATATTATTTCCCGATATGGTATTGTAAAGGTACCATGCAAGGCCGCTTTGCGTGTCGTTTAGCGGTAGTATATTGGTCTGCACAATGTAACGCGACAGCGTAAAAATACTGTCATTTTGCAATAAACCACCGCTGGGCAGGGCTCCATTTAAATTCCATCCAATTCTTTGACTGCCATTTGTACTGCCTGAATTGAATGCAGTGTTATAGGTTCCACTGCTCAGCAAGACACCCGATCTCCATATTTCGACATAAACACTTTGTGCAAGAAGTGGATATGCTGTGCCCTGACTCAGAACCTCGAGTTGCATCCCAAGGTTCGAAGCTGCATTTGATTGAACTGCACTGCCGCTGAGTTGAATGGTGTCGAGAAAAAGCGCTTTACTCAAATCGTAGTTACTTATACTGCTTATGGATTGGCGGCTGGTCATATTTGCATTGGTCCAGCCCAAACAACCATTGGTTCTTCTCAGCGTTGGGACTAGATTTACAGGACCCGAACTGCAGGGCATGGGACAGTATGTTTGAACAAGGAGACTGCCACAGCTTCTTCTTCCAAAACAAAGACAGGATGTTGCAGGGTTATTAATTTGTACAAAACCATATCTGAGCGTAAAATTTAACGCATTGTTACCTGCCGTGCAATTGTATACTAAATCAATTTGTGCAAATCCAGTTGTATTACTTGGCGATTGAATCCAAACGGTATCATTCGAAACTGTTAAACCGATACTTGATGCTGCACTAGTAGCAGGGTATTCACCATTTGTCCATATGGAATTCCCTGCTACTGTTACACCTGCGGGGAGCACAACATACCAACTCCAACGCGTATTTACGGAGTTGAAAGGGTTGTTATTTCCATTAATGCCGCTACTTAAACGTACTGTAAATGGCACTCCCGGTACTATATTTGCAGGGGCATAGCCATTTGGTATCATTACATCCTGCGACCAGCTAAGGCCATTTATTCTCTGAGACTGAAGGGCATTTCTGCAAATGTCATTGTAATTTATTGCTCCAGCTATGCCACTGTTTGTTGATATTCCCTGTCCGCAGGGGGCATTACAGTTAGGTTGTATCTGAAAATTAATTTGAACAGTATTACCCGGAGCCAAATCATCGAAAAAACCATCGGCATCTATATCTTCAAGACCACCAGGCCCATCAGGATCGAAGCTGAAGAAATTGGCAGTGCCAATATTGAGTATGCCTCCGCTGAAAGTGCTTGGCACTGAATTGCCGTTGATATTTACATTCCCAATAAAAGAATAAGAAGCAATCTGTAAAGTTGTCAGGGAAGTTCCTTGACTGATTCCGCCTAAGCGTAGTACAACATTATAAGCCGATGCAACCGTATTATTGCCACTGCCCGACCAATTGTAACTGGCCTGCATATTTATAAATCCGTTATTACCGGTTCCGCACATATCTACAAATCCCGGAGCTTTTGAAGCCGTAAATGAGGATAAACTTCCAACACCTGTAGGATAATTTACAATACCGCTGCCTAATATTGTCTGACACCATGCTGCCGAATTGGAGGAGCAGCCCCATCCCACTCTGTAAGATGTATTGGCATTACAATCTAGAATCCTTACGTTTTCTGTAAAAACAAGCGACTCTCCATTTGTAAAAAGGCCATCAGAACCAAGCATAGAAGGGGTTATAGTAAAAAAAAGAGTATCACCGTTTACTGCACTTGGCGTAAGTATTCCAAATCCGTTTAGATTCAGTGAATTCAACGAAATTGAACCCACGGGAGATATGATTTGCAAATAAAGATTTGGAGAAACTCCAGCTGCTCCATTCGTAATTGTGAAACTACGATTGTATGTAGTGCCAACTATTGCATTGTTAAGCGCTGTAGGTTGTGTAAATGTAAACGAGGGGAACAACACATTGTATGTATTCAAACCCTGATTGTTGTCAGTCACGATTCCTGAACTACCACTTACAGTTACTATATCCTTAAACCTGCCCCCCGAAAGCGCATGAGTCCTGGCTGAACAGTTGGCAGTTTTTATTATGCTGAATACAATAAAATCCCCAGCATTCAGGCGATTAGGACTGATTTGAAAAATAGGGGCATTCGCATTTCCGCCTATTTGTGTAATTCCAGTTATCCCTTGTGCATTTTGGAGTTGAACAGATCCGCTTTGATAACTTATTCCAGGAGGTAGTTGGATTTCAACAGTTAAATTTGTTGTACCAGTTAAAACTATTATTTCAACCCTTAATAAACCATTACCAAAACAGCTGTTTAGATCTTCGGCCTGTGATGGATAGTTGATATTGAATTGCGCTTTGCCTTCAAATGAAAAAAACATCAGCAGGGCTAATATCAATACTTGTAAATATTTTATCATATAGTTTTAGGTTTCAATTATACATTGCAAAAATAGCAACATGCAGCCAAAAAAAAGAAAGATAAATTAAACTTAACATTATTTTCATACGGAAAAACAAATAAAAATAATTACAAACGGTATTATATTTTGACAATTAAATTATTTAAGAAATTTAGTTTTAATTGTTTAAAATATTCGTAAATAACTTTTAGCGATAGCCTGTTTAGCGATGTTTTGCATTTCTAATCATATAAATATGGTCAGGAGATATTATAGTAAAATACCTATCGGTAGTTTTGGGGCAATCTTAGGAATAAAAAAAGTCACCGCTTTTCGGCGGTGACTTTTTTATAAAATCATTAACTATACTAAAAAACTATCTTTTAATATTCATTTTACCGGTACCCAAGACCTTGCCTGTTTCGTCGCTAAGAATGACAAAATAGTTGGCGCTGTTGAGTCTGCTGATTTCTAAAGTAGTTGCTCCAACTTTTTCTGTGAGTGACTTGATTGAAATTTGATTTCCATTGACATCGAGCACAGATAAGACGAGTTTTGAATTAGAATAGCCAGCATAATTTACAGTTGCAGTAGTCGAATTTTTGTCAATACTTACCAATACGTAATTGTTGGCAGTACTCGTAGCTCTTCTGTTTCCTGTAAGGCCGTTGTTGTTACAATCGAGATTGATACTGAACTGACCGATACATTCCTGAATACAGCCATTGGCATCTGTGGCATAGTATGCATAGATACCAGCCTGGAGACCTGTAAACAAGCCTGTATTGTTAGATACTGTATTGCTTTGACCTACACCAGCCAATCCAAAAGTGAATGGAGCTGTGCCGCCAGTTGCACTGATAGTTGCAGTTCCGTCGTTACCAAGGCAGGTTTCGTTTGAACTGCTTTCGAGGCTAACCAAAATCTGATCGGGTTGGGTTACAACAACATTGGATACCTGTACGCAACCTTTTTCATCTGTAGCAGTTACTGCGTAAGTACCAGCGCAAAGACCACTTATACTGGCAGTATTTTCTCCATTGCTCCAGACAAAAGTTAAAGCCTGAACAGAACCCGAAACGCTAGCAGTTCCATTACAATCGCCAAAACAAGTAACCGGAGTTGAGCTAGTTCTGATGGTAAATGAAAGTGTACCGTTCAATGTAACTGAAACTGAGGCTCTACAGCCATTGGCATCGGTCACGTTTACAGTATAAACCCCGTTTGGAAGTCCACTGAAAATGTTTGATGCATTGCCAAGTCCATTAACCTGATAAGTAAACGGAGCAGTTCCTCCTGTCACTGCGATTTCGAAGGAGCCATTGCTCAAACCGCAGCTTGGTTGAATTACATTTGAAGCTACCGCGTTGAGTGCCTCAGGTGTAGTAATTTCAGCTCGAACAATAGCTGTACAATTATTGGCGTCGCTTACAGTTACCTGGTAAGTGCCTGTAGCAAGGTTGTTAAAGACATTGCTGCTAACATTTCCGTTGCCGATATTGAATTGGTATGCAGGAGTTCCGCCGCTTACAGCAACTTCAAAGCTTCCGTTGTTATTGCCACAAAGTGCTTGAGTAATATTGATTGAAGTAGCTGTAAGTTGAGCAGGTGCTGTGATTTCGGCAGTTACAACTGTACTGCAATTGTTGGCATCTGTAATCTCAACTGTATAAGTTCCTACATTCAACCCACTGAAAACATTAGAGCTGTATGCAATGCCATTGAGGTTGTAAACAAATGGCGCTGTTCCTCCCGTAACATTTATTTCAAAGCCTCCATTGCTGTTTCCGCAAAGTGCCTGAGTTAGATTTGCAACAGTTGCCTCAAGTGGGGCAGGGGTCGTAATTGTTGCAACAACACTGTTTGAACAGTTATTAGCATCGCTAACAATCACGGTGTAAGTTCCTGCGGCAAGTCCGCTGAATACATTTCCTGAAGCTGTATTTCCATTGATGGTGTAGCTGTATGGAGCTGTTCCACCACTTGCATTTACTGTAAATCCACCATTAGAATTGCCACAGAGTTCCTGCGTCAAGCCTCCGATTGTAGCCACAAGAGGAGCTGGAGCTGTAACAGTTGTGCTAAGCGTAAAGGAACAACCATTGGCATCAAGCACGGCTACCTGATAAGTACCAGAACTGAGACCGGTGAATACATTGTTGGCTACAAAACCACTTCCAATTGAGTAAAGGTATGGGGCTGTTCCTCCATTCACATTTACAGTAATTGAACCGCCAGTAGAATTAGCATCTGCACATAGTACACTGGTAGCTGTTGCAGTAGCAGAAATTGGAGTTACTGAACCGTTAATTTCAAAAGTAAAGTTTGAACAATCTGGCTGACAACCTGCAGCATCACTCACTACTAAACTATATGAGCCCGCAGTTAGAGTTGTAAATATGCCTGTGTTATTAGTGAATATTTCACCCGTAGTGTTGTTAATCACCGTAAAATTGTAGGGAGCAGTGCCTCCGCTTACAGTAATGATGGCGACGCCATCGTTCAGGCTGCACACTAGATCTTTAACATCTGTAATCGAAATTTCCAACTGACAAGGAAGCGGATCAACAATGATAGTGTAAGTAAAAGTATTTACTCCGCCACAACTGTCGGTAACGCTTACCGTAAAGATATTGGTGCCAACATCAGCCGAGGTCGGTGTCCAGCAGAAGTTACCTGCAGGAAATGGTGAGCCAGCGCTTGTAAATACTGCTGAAGGAATTTCATTATTATAATTAAGTCCTAGTACAATACCACTTTGTGGATTATTAGAGTTGATTCTGAAGCAGAGTTGCTGTCCAACAGTGGCAGTTGTCTGATAACTGTTTGTTCCGTCAATACCTGACAAAGTGCTCAAGCCCGGCTGGAAGACAGATACATTGATAGGTAGTCTTACAGAGCTTATACAGTTACTCGAGATTCCTTCTGTTACATAATAAATGGTGTTGCCGGCAATAGAAGTATTTGGTGTAATCTGGCTGCTGGCAGAACCACCTGTTGGAGTAGTGTAGAATAAAAGGAAGAAAGTACTGTCACTAGGCGTTGCAATCAGTGGTGTTGCCACTTCATTCAAGCAATATGTTTGATCATTTGCTGTTGGTGTAGAATTGATTGGAGTAAGAATAACGGTAATCGTCAATTCTATGAAACAAGGGGCATTTATACCCTGTGGATAAGCGTAATAAGTATTTGTGCCAGCGATTGCAGGGAATCCACTGTTCGTGTATTCAATAGAAGCAGTTGTGACCGGATTTGTGTTGAAAAATCTTGTTCCAAGTGGGAATGAACCACTGATTTGAGCTGTTGGAATGGTCGTTGCGCTATCAAGGTTACAGAATGTAAAACTATAGCTTGGCGTAACATTCTGACAGTTGGCCTGTACAAATGCTGCTGCATTTATCGGAACATTTATTGGATTGGTAATTGGTTGGCCGATGCAGGAACCGCTCTGTTGGAAGCCCGATACAAATGGCTCGTTCAAGTTTGTATTTGTAATGGCACCTACACCGGAAATTGTACCGTTTACACTGATTTGTTCGCTGCAATTGGCATTGTTCAAAATGATACATTCCGTTGTTGCGCTCAGATTGTAGCTTAGAGTAGCCAATACCGTATTAGGGTTTGTAGGAAGAGGCAGATTGCCAATATTCCAAACAATTGATCCATTTCCACCAAGGGTAGGATTAAAGAAAGGCGCAGTTCCTGAATTTGGTGTGAAAAAATATTGTCCGTTGGCATTTACAAAATTGGCATTGTAAGGAATAGGAATGACGATTTGACCATTCACAACATCCTCTGAACCAATATTTTTAATGTCGAGCTCATAAGTCAGATTTTGACCCGGTAAAATGGAAGGCGAAGCTGAAGCAGGAGTTCCATTAGTTTGTGTAAGTGTATTGATACCGATAATATCGGGTTCATAGGCATCGACCGAGAATACAATACCGAAGATAATATAGGTGTCCTGATTGGATCCGTAACGGAAAGTAGTAGACGTTTGATTATTGCCTATGATAGAGTTATTGACATTTGGCAAGTCGAAAACACTGATGTCTAGGCCTGTATTATTCAGAAGATTTGGATTTCTGGTATTATTACCAGTAAAAATTGATGAGTTGAAGAAATTAGTTGTACTATTCCCGCCATGCTCGAGATCTACCCATGCTGTATTTGCCGCATTTCTTATCTGGAAAAAGTCGCCTGAAATCTGACGGTCTCCTTCTCCTGCTATAAGGCCCATTTTAACATTTACTGGGCCGCTTTGTGTTGAATTAAAGCCAGACAAAGGAATCGTAAAATCGGCAGTAACACTCCCTGCAACGAAGGCATGACCATCGAATACGGTGATATCTCTCAATCTCATATTATTGTTGCTGTAAATTACTACAAGGCTCCAGCCACCGTAGAAACCAGTACTGCCGCCTGCACCCTCAATCAAAGCAATATCTGCCACTGTATAGGCTCCCAATACTCCATTATTTCTTACATAGTCGGTAACCTCTGCAAATGCCGAGTACATAAAGCCATCTCCATTTTGAGGATAATAAATATCAGAAGTAGTGGCAATAACATCAGTATATGCGCTTGAAGAAGGCCCTTTTAATTTGATTTTCTGTTTATCAAAATTGACAGTTACGCCATTTTTAGTAACAGGAAAAGTATTGGGGCTACTTGGTCCGTTGCTGGCACGACCTGTCCAATAAAGACCGGCAAAAACAACTTCGGAACAGGCAGGAACGGCACCATTTTCGGTAGAGAAATTCAAATTTGCCGAAGATGAGTTTAGGGTCGCAGAATCGTTGTCGATATCAACATAAACCATTGCACTCTGATTGCCGCTATTGTCAGAATAGTTCTGCAAGCTAAGATTTGTATTTCCAATCATTGTAAAGTCACCCTTCACATTGTAGATAGAAACACCTGGGTTGAACGGAGAAGTTCTCTGCGTAAATGGTCTAATCAACTGAGCATTTGCTGTGCCAATGCCTAGTAGAATAAAGATCATCAATAGAAAGTTTTTTAAGATGCTCATAATATGATGCTTATTTATTATTAGATTTTTTGATAATGATAAATGGGTTTACTGAGGGATAGAAACCTCATATAGCAAAACTATATTCGAGTTTTTAAAATTCGAAACGATGCTTTCAAATGCTGTTGCACTCAGTTGGTATTCCGATCTGATGAGCAAATACTTCAATTTTGGAAAGTTTGCCACAAAATCAGCATTCAGTTTAACCTGATTTTCTTCCCCTTTTTTGCTGAGACTTATTTCCATTAGTTCAATATTAGCATAGCTTGTTTGCGCTGTATTTAACTTTGAGATTGAAGTAGCATCCGTTTTAAGATAACTTGGCTTGCCTTCCCCGAAAGTTTTTAGATTGCCACTTTCCAAATAAACTGTTGTCTGAAGATTTTTCAACAGTTTGTTTAAATTTTCAGTATCTGATTTTGCCAAAGTTTTTTGATAATCTGATACAGAGCTAATGCTTTGTGCATTGCTTTGAATTACAAAAACAACAAGCAGTACAAATAGATTTATACCGATGCGCATGTAATTGTGCTGTTTAAGGATAGGTCTCATAAATTAAATAATTTAAAATAATTAAGGTAGATTTTGAAAAGATGATTCGATTTTTATTGTTTGACTATTTTATGATTAGTAATCTTGAAGTTTCCAGAATTTCACCGTTTTTGTTTCTAAGGATAACAATGTAGGTGGATGCAGTCCAATTGCTTACATCGAGGTCAATTTCTCCTTCATTGTTATCTGCGCTGCGTTCGAACAATGATTTTCCGTTATTGTCGATAATGCTAATCATAACTGCATCATCGCTATTTGTTCTGTAAGATATTTTGACAAAAGAATTAGCCGGATTCGGACTCAAACCGATGTAGTTTTCTTTTAGTCCGCTTAAGACATTGATTCCGTTGTTTTGACAGACTCTTCTTATTCGTATGCTTATAATCTGACTCACACAATTGTTGGCATCGCTTACGCTATACCTATACTGACCTGCAGGTAAACCGTTGAAAATGCCATTTGTATTTGTAAAAGTATTCCCTGCACTGTTTGTCAGACTGAAGTTGTAGGGAGCAGTTCCGCCAGCGGCCTGAATTCTGATACTGCCATCAGATCCGACACAGGTTTCATTTGTAATTGCCAAGGTGCGCACTGTAAGTCTGGCAGGCTCTCTTACAGTTACCCTACTTATCCTGGTGCAGCCAAAATTGTCGGTTGCTGTTACGCTATAGTTCCCTCTGCATAGATTTGTAATTGTTGCTCCGCTCTGACCATTGCTCCAAAAAAAGGTGGCGGGTACATTTGAACTTGCCGTTGCTGTGCCGTTGCAGGCTCCATTGCAGCTTATGGTAGTAGCCGTTGTTGTAACTACAAAAACAGGATTTCCGTTGAGTTGAATCGTAGTATTAAACGTACAATTATTGGCATCGCGAACAATTACATTGTAAGTGCCGCCGCCTAAATTTGTAATGACATTGCTATTGTAAACAATGTTGTTAACCTGGTATTGGTAGGGACCAGTCCCTCCGATTGGCGATATGGTAAATCGTCCGTTTCTTCTGCCGCAGGCTGGCTGTATGACATTGATAATTCCGGCAGTAAGTGCAACAGGAGCGCTAATTGTTATTGTCTGATTGCTGTAACAGCCATTTGCATCCATTACAATGGTCTGGTAAGTTCCGCTTGCGAGACCATTAAAAATATTTGAATTAGAAAAACCATTGCCAACAGAATAAAGGTAAGGAGCTGTGCCCCCATTAGCCGTTAATGTTATAATGCCACCAAAAGTATTGGGTGCGGGACACAAATTTACAGAACCTTGAGCAGTATGTGTGAGCGTAGTAGCGCTACCTCCAATCTGAAAACTGAGATTGCTGCAGTTTGGTTGACAACTGTTGCTATCTGATACCACAACGCTGTAATTGCCTGCAGTGAGATTATTAAAAATACCACTATTGTTGCTGTATATCAGACCATTGCTGTTATTAATTACAGTAAATGAATAAGGAGCTGTACCTCCACCGGCAGTAATCTGCGCTGTACCATCGCTGTTGCTGCACCTCAAATCGCCAAAACTGACCAATGTTACATTGATTGCACAAGGAGCAGGCGGGCTAGCTGGATTTACATAAATGGAATAAGTATAGGTGTTTTGACCCACAATTGGACAATAATTGTCAGCAACCTGAACCGTAAAGGTATTTAAACCCGTATCGGCCGGGCTGGCTGTCCAGCAAAAAGTTCCAGTAGGAAAAGGGTTAGAGTTTGAACTGAAGCTGGCCGATGGAATGGAATTATTGTAGCTTAAAGTCAACAACTGACCTTGATTCGGATCGCTTGAAAAAATAGTAAAGCAAAGCTGTTGACCAATATTGATTGTAGTGTCGAAGCTGTTGCTGCCATTTATGCCACTGAGACTAGGCGCCTGATTTAAACAATTAACTACGGTGAATTGAATATCTCTGATTACTTCGCCAATTTTAACCCCATTTCTAAACTCTTCGACTAAAACACAGACAACCCCAATCTGTAGCGCTGAGGGTGTGAAACTAATAGCACCAGTATTTGCATTGATGTTGATTCCATTTGAACTGATGAGTGGATTCTGTGCACTGATCCCCAACTGATTGTTGTATGTAACGGATGATCCTGCTGCACGTTTGCAGCTAGTAAGTGAATATCTTAGATCATCTCCATCCTGATCGACAGCGCCATGATTGTAAAATACTGCTTGATTGATACAGGCAAAAGGTGTTGGATTGTTTAGGAAAGTGGGAGAATTATTACAGGCACTTAATCCGGTATTGATAATTGAACTAATGTACATCTCGTTTGTGCCGGGACTAGTAAGTGTGCTGATTGCATTGTTGCGGCAGCACAGTTGCCAGCCCAAGGTCCAGATGCTGCAAGTGGCCGGAAGACTCACTATTCCTTCATATACAAATCTTTGAATTCCAAATTGACCATTGCCCCC
>CANETR010000001.1 GCA_947441325.1 Saprospiraceae bacterium | reverse complement strand
TATCTCCGGGTGTGGTGCTTTCAGGACAGGTTAGCATCGGAGATTGTACATTTATCGGCAGTGGATCTATAGTAGCAAATGGCATTGAAATCGGTAGCAATGTAACCATCGGCATTGGAACTGTTGTTACTAAAAATATACCTGACAACTCCTTTGTTATTGGTAATCCAATGAGGTTTCTATCCAATAAACTCGATATCATTTAGATAATTATGAGAAAGAAACTGGCAGTTCTGGGCGCAAGTTATTTACAATTACCCTTAATAACCAAAGCGAAATTGATGGGAATTGAGGTGCACTGTTTTGCTTGGGACAACAAAGATGCTGTTGCTAAAAATACAGCTGATTTTTTCTATCCAATTTCTATTCTTGACAAAGAAGCAATTCTTGAGGTCTGTAAAAATGTTGCCATCGATGGAATAACAAGTATTGCATCAGATATATGTATGCCCGTTGTCGCCTATATTGCAGAGCAAATGGGATTGCCAAACTACAACAGCACAGAAAGTGCTTTAAAATCGACCAATAAGGCATTGATGAGGGATGCATTCAAGCAAAAGCAAGTTCTTTCACCGCAATCTATTACCGTCAATAATTTTGATTTACCTTCGGAACTTCAAATCGATTTTCCTCTTATTGTTAAACCGACTGACCGTTCAGGAAGCCGTGGTGTAACATTAACAAATAATATCCACGAATTAAAAGAAGCAATTTCAGTTGCCCTTAGCGAATCTTTTGAAAAACAGGTTGTTGTTGAAGAATATATTGAAGGACGAGAAATAAGTGTGGAATCAATTTCTTTCAATGGTATTCATTATATTTTAGCTGTAACCGATAAGATTACGACAGGTCCCCCATATTTTGTTGAACTGGAGCATCACCAACCATCCAGTTTAAGTAAAGAACAGCTTGAAAAGGTTCGTATAGCAACTATTCAATGTCTTGATGCCCTGCATATTAAATATGGCGCAAGTCATGCAGAATTCAAAATAGATAAAGATAACAATGTCTACGTAATAGAAGTTGGAGCAAGAATGGGTGGCGATTTTATTGGTTCCCACCTTGTTGAATTAACAACAGACTATGATTATATGAAAGCTGTTATAGATATAGCATTAAATTTAGAATTTTGTAAGCCGCTCTACTTAAAGAACATTCCTTCTGGAGTAGTTTTTTTATGCCAAGAAAACATCAACGCTTTAGCAGTTTTTGAAGATCCAACCACTGTAAATGGGTTAATTGAAATTAAAAGAACTGCCCATGAAATTGTTTCTGTCAATAGTAGTGCTGATCGGTCTGGATATTACATTTACTCAAAAGTTGAATTATAGTTTCTATGCTAATTAGTTTTGTCGTTCCCATTTACAATGATGGCTATTTAGCTGAATCATTTTGTCTTAATTTTGAATCCGTTTTTCAAAATTACCTTCAACTTTCTGATATATCTAATGAGGTTGAGCTAATTTTTATAAACGACGGAAGCAAGAATGATTCAATGGAAAAGCTGATTGAATTAGCTCCAAGGTTTAGTTTTGTAAAAGTTATAAATCTAAGTAGAAATTTCGGACAACATATTGCGTTGAGTTGCGGTTATAAATATGCTTCGGGGCTATATGTTGGCATGTTAAATGTTGATCAACAAGAACCTCCTTCCGAATTGCCAAAACTAATAGAGCACCTGAAGAACAAAAATTTCGATATAGTTTTTGGATTAGCCGACACTCGTAAAACCAGTTATCTCAATCGAATCACTTCAAATGTATTTAATCTACTTCTAAATTTTCTAACCAGGAGCAAAACACCTTTGAACGTTACTACTGCAAGGGTGATGAACAGGAAGTTTGTCGATGCATATAATTCTCTTTCCGAAAAAACCAGGTATTTACCAGGTCTGGAAACTTGGCTTGGCTTTAATCATGGATATTTGCCTATTATTCACACGGATAGAACTATCGGAAAATCTTCTTACAATCTTAAGAAAAGATTAAATATGGCAATAGAATCAATCCTTTCATTTTCTGATTACCCTTTAAGGCTTATTACAACTTTCGGCTTTATAATCTCTGTTATAGGTTTTTTGCTTACATTATTTTTACTCTTTGCAAAAATATTTTTTATCGACTTTCAACCTGGTTTTGCAACCACGATTTCACTGATTACATTTTTTGCAGGTATACAGATTCTTGTAATCGGTGTTGCCTCTCTTTACATCGGCAGAATTTTAAAAGAAGTTCAGAATAGACCATTGTTCATTGTTAGGGACACCTACAATTTTGAAAAAAAGGACTAAAAGAATATTCTATTCCTAATCTAATCCGTTGTCCCGTCAAAACAATTCTCTTCCAAAAGGATATTATAAGAACTTTATGTTTTCCTAACTTCACTTCTCCCACCACAAAAAAAAGGGACACTTTCGCGTCCCTTTCCTTATTTTTCCTAAAAAATTTACTTCTTCGTGCTTCTTCTGTTACCCAAATAGAAAACCCTTCTCATATTTGCTTTGCGAAGTTCGGTTTTCACTTCAGTAACAAGACCCATTTTTACTTCACCGTCCACTTTCATCGATACGGTCATTTCATTGTGCTGCCCTGGAGGAACATCTGTTCTTCTTTGGGTAGCGAAAGCCATAATATCGGATGGTTTAGCGAAGGCATCATTGAGCTGTACACGTGGTGCAGAACCCAATTGTGCCTGGTACTGATTTGATGGAGGACCAATGAAGATAAAACTGTTGAGCGATTTGTTTTCAATTTTTCTCAACTCTGTAATTTGAGGAACCTTAGTGCGTACTTTGATATCAGCTTCACGCATTTTGGTTACCACCATAAAAAAACAGAGGAGCATGAATACGATGTCAGGAAGAGAGGCCGTACTGATGGGCGGCAGCTCCTTACTTTTTTTACCTTTTTTAAATTTTGACATACTGTTTTGATGCTATGGTTTTTTCAAACCTGTTCCAAAATGCTATTTTTTCTTATCAAAGTCGGTTGCGTCGGCTTCAGACAGGAATTTAGGATATTTCATCTTAATTTCTTCCTGTTGTTCTTTAGTCAGCGCATCATAGGCCACAGCAAATTTATCTTTGGAAGCCTGATTCCAAATCGTATTGTATGCTGCATTTAATTCATTGAGTACACTCAGATATTTGTCATATGAAGTACCGTTGTCATTTTGCAATACAATAACTGCCATGGTAGGCTTCTCTGATAGATCTTCCGTTTTGCCGTTATTGGTCAAAAACTCGATAGTTCTATCTTTGAGGCTGAGTACATCGAAATTGATTTGTGCTGGCTGTTTACCTGCTTCAACAATCACTTGATCTGAGGCAGTAATCTTAACCTGCATTACGTTCTTTTTATTCTTCTTAGGTGGTTCAGCAGTACTCTCCTCTTCTACCCATTGTGGCAGAAGCTGATAAAGACCCGCATCTGTCTGAATAGTAGTGGTAACAAGAAAGAACACCAAAAGAAGGAACGCAATATCGGCCATCGAACCGGCATTGATTTCCGGAATTTTTCTATCTGCCATATCAGCGTTGTTTGATAATGCCCCAAATACCCATGAAAACCAATGAGCACATGGTTAAAAAGATTGTTATGCCTGTAAATATCATCAGACCATCAATGTATCTTATTGTTGGGGCACCTAAATGCTCATTATCCACTCCGCGATAGAAGGTAAGTTCCTCAGCATTTGGAGTAGCTCCCATTGCAATTGAAATGTAGTACATTCCAATAACAGCGACAAACATAATCAGCGGCTTAAGTGATTCTCTAAAATAAAGAATAGTATAAATTGCTGGACCAATTATAGCTGCTACAGAAGTGGCTATTATAAGTATATAACTGATGTTCAGTGCAGGGTTAAATATTTTGGTGCCGTACAAATCTTCCATAGTTGCTCCCTCAGGAAAACCAATAACAATTGCACCAATGCTAATCACTGAAAGTATTGTTCCTATAATGAAACTTATACTCACCCCATGCTTTTTTAAAAACAGATATGCTGCTTTCATGAATTTATAATTTAATATTCAAAAAATGGGTGAATGCTTATTTTGACTGAGGTCTACCGTTGGCATAACCGTTATCGATTAGAATATCGATCATGCTGATAGTTGCATCCTCCATTTTATTGGTAAGGGTGTCAACTTTAGAGGTAATCAAGTTGTAGAAAATTTGTAGAATCATCGCAACGATAAGACCAAATACAGTCGTGATCAAAGCGATTTTGATACCACCCGCAACTTCATCAGGCTTGATATCACCAGAAGCCTGGATTGTATCGAAGGCGAAGATCATACCAATAACCGTACCCAAGAACCCGAGCATCGGTGCAAGTGCGATAAAGAGCGCTAACCATACAAGACCTTTTTCCAAAAGACCTACCTGTACACTTCCGTTAGAAACAATTGCCTTTTCAACGGCATCAATACCATCATCAACACGACGAAGACCTTCGCCAAGAACTTCAGCAGTAGGACCAGATGTTGCAAGACAAAGCTCACGTGCACCTTCGATGTCACCATTCTTTACGTGATCTTCAATTTTACCCAATAATTTTCTAGTGTTTACTGTAGCTAAACTGAGTGTGATTACACGCTCAATTGCTACGGCTAGACCAAAAATCAAGGTAATTAATACCAATGACATAAATTCCCAACCACCATCGATGTAGTACTTTTTCACCATTTGGTAAAAAGTAGTCTTTGGTTTGTCTTCTTCTTTTTTAGGTTCTTCGGCTTTAGTATCTTCCTTTACAGGCTCAGCTTGTGTTTCAGACTTTGTTGTGTCTTTAGCATCCTGAAAAGCCAAAAGTTGATTGCCAGAATAATCCTGTGCAGAAACTGCATTATTGCATACTGTTGCACCGAACAGTAAAATAAGCAACAGAGCGAACAAATTTTTCATAATTGAAAACGGTTTTTGCTGATTTCGAAATTACTTTTCGTAAGGTTTAAATAGTTTATTTTAATATATAAAACAAGAAAAAAATCCATTGTTTTGCGGAGAGGGCGGGATTCGAACCCGCGGTACGCTCATCACGTACACACACTTTCCAGGCGTGCCCGTTCAACCACTCTGGCACCTCTCCCTAGCTGTTTAAAACAAGGCCTATGCCGCCTTAATTCAGAAAGCCCACAAAATTTGCAAATAAAAATTACAAAACAAAATTTTTTGTGCGCTTATAAAAAAAAGTATTGATTTTAGACAGACTTCAGACTTGAGACTTGAGATGATAGACGCTAGACTTTAGACTTTAGAAGCTTTTCAAGTCTCAAATCTCCATTCTCAAGTCTCATATCTGATGTCTCATATCTGACATCTCATATCTGAAATTATGATCAAGATGGATGAACCGAAGATATTGCTTTACGTTTTTTAAAATAAATAAGAATTTCTTCTTTAGACATATTGAGCAGCTTCATACTCAACTTATCTCTTTGCCGTCTCATAAATTTCACAGCATCAAATTTTTTTTTAGTCTTCTTCATATTTTTCAAATTCTCTTGGTGATCTTATTTCAAGTACTTTGTATCCATATTTTATATTGATAGAATTGTAACCGCTTATTCTTTGAATGTTTACAATGTGTTTAAAGTTCCAACTAATTAAATAATCAGCCCGGTAAACAGTTGCTAATGCAATATGCAAACAATCTGCAAAACTGGTCTTCCCTACTACGCCTGCTGAAATATACTCAGTTGCTAATTCAATAATCTCAGTTGACAATTCTAAAAACTCTGTATATTCTGACTTTATTTGTCTTATTAGATCTTTTACATTTTCTGGAGCTTTATCCAATTCTTCTTGAGTAATACTCGAAAATAACATGATAAATTCCCCTGAATTTATCCTTTGAAATAAAGGGATTGTATGATCAGAGAATTCAATATCAAAATTCCCCCCAAATACAGAGGTATCAACATAAATTCTTTGCTTCACAAAATCTCACTTTTAATTTAGAAATATTTGAATGTTTTACTATGCAACAATAGATGCTAAACTTCAGACTTGAGATGCTATACGCTAGACTTTAGACTTTAGAAGCTTTTCAAGTCTCAAATCTCCATTCTCAAGTCTCATATCTGATGTCTCACATCTGATGTCTAATTAAAGCGTTCCCCTCAATTCCTGCTCCCTTTCTATCGATTCAAACAAAGCCTTGAAGTTACCTTTACCAAATGATTTTGCACCTTTACGCTGTATGATTTCGTAAAAAACGGTTGGTCGGTCCTGTACTGGTTTGGTAAAAATCTGCAGCAGATAACCATCTTCATCACGATCGATCAGGATATTCAATTTTTTCAATTCATTCAAATCCTCATCAATATGTCCTACTCTATCGAGTACATCTTCGTAATAGTTATCTGGAACATAGAGAAAATCAACACCATTTTTACGCAATTGACCAACAGTACTGATAATATCATTGGTTGCAATAGCAATGTGCTGCACTCCGGCACCACCATAAAAATCGATATATTCTTCAATCTGTGATTTTTTCTTCCCCTCGGCAGGTTCGTTGATAGGGAATTTCACATAACCGTTGCCGTTGGAAACTACTTTACTCATCAAAGCAGTATATTCTGTTGAAATGTCTTTATCGTCGAAAGTTATGAGCAGATTGAAACCCATTACTTTTTGGTAAAATTCAACCCATTCGTTCATTTGCCCCCATCCTACATTACCAACGCAATGATCGACATAAAGCAGACCGATTGGTTTTACCTCCATGAGACTTTTCTTCGCCATAAAACCAGGCATGAATGGTCCAGTATAGTTTTTACGTTCTACAAAGGTATGCACCGTTTCGCCATAGGTATAGATACCGGCAATTTTTACTTCACCATGCTGGTCTGTAAGAATTTGCGGTTCGAATGCCGATTTTGCACCACGTGAAATTGCAGTATTGTAAGATTGCACCGCATCATCAACCCAAAGTGCAAGGGTTTTTACACCATCGCCATGTTTTTTTACATGTTCGGCAACCGGATGATTCTCAACAAGTGCTGTAGTTAATACCAGGCGTATTTTGCCCTGTTGCAATACATATGAACAGAGATCTTTAGCTCCCGTTTCAAGCCCCCTGTAAGCAACAAGTTCGAAACCGAAAGCAGATTGATAATAAAGTGCGGACTGTTTGGCATTTCCGACATAAAACTCTACATAATCGGTGCCCAACAATGGCAATTGATCCTTTTCCATAAGAAATAAATTGTTTGTTATAATTATAGTGTGTTAGGTGTCATTTTATACAAAGAAATCAGGCATTGGCTTTTTGCTGGGATCTACTGCGTATTTAGTAAAATCATAACAGCCTTCCATGGTTAATACTTCATCGTCGATGAAGAAATTTCCGGTACATTCGCGACTGTCGCGTTGTAAAATCCAGTAGGCTGCATCGCCCATTATTTCTGGGGTTCTCGATGCTTCAATCATTTCTTCGCCGCCGAGCAGATTTTTTACTGCTGCGGTAGCAATTGTAGTTCGCGGCCACAACGCATTCACCGCTACGCCAAAATCTTTAAATTCCTCGGCCATACCAAGTACACACATGCTCATGCCAAATTTGGTCATAGAATAAGCAACATGATTAGAAAACCAACGGGTTTCCATATTCAGCGGCGGAGAAAGATTAAGAATATGTGGATTTTTGGATTCTTTCAGGAAAGGCAAACAGGTTTTCGACATGAGGAAAGTTCCTCTTACATTTACGCCATGCATTAAGTCGTAACGTTTCATTTCGGTAAACTCGGTTGGGGTAAGGCTTATAGCTGAGGCATTATTAATAAGTATATCAATTCCTCCAAAAGTTTCCACTGCTTTGGCTACTGCTTCTTTAGCCATATCTTCATCGCGTACATCTAAGACAAGTGGCAGGGCTTTTCCTCCAGCTTTTTCTATTTCTTCGGCTGCTGAGTAAATAGTTCCTTCCAGTTTAGGATGGGGCTCTGTGGTTTTTGCACCAATAACAATATTAGCACCTTCCTGTGCCAAACGAAGGCCAATAGCCTTTCCGATTCCCCGGCTTGCGCCTGTTATGAATACTGTCTTTCCGGCAAATTTTCCCATTTGATCAGATTTTATATGAAATTTTTTCGATGTATAATGCTTTAGCAAAAGTAGAACTTTTTTTACTGCTTTGCAAAATTAAGATGCATATTGAAAAAATAAAACTAATAACTATTTAAAGTCCTGACTCTAAATAAAAAAAGGCACGGTTTCCCGTGCCTTCTTAGATATTTTTAACAACATACTATCTATAAGTACGTCTGGTATTTGGTTTACCTGTTTTTATCTGATTTCCGCCAGGAAGTCTATTTCCTTTTGGCGAACCTACGCGGGTCATTGCACAACGGAAACCAACTGTAGAAGCAGCTTTGTCCTCGTCCATGAAGCGACGCGCTCCTGGAGAAAGCCAATATGCTCTATCTGCCCATGAACCACCTTTGATTACGCGTGCTTTGTCAGAAATGAGTGAGTGCTTTCCGAACTCGTACATGTGTTTCGTCTGATCATCCAATTCAGAATAGTTCAAACGAGATTGTTGATCACCATCCAAATAGTTGATAACATTTGATTTTTGGAAGTTTTGACGACCTGCGATTTGCTCATCATCAAGTGCCTTGTATTTCAAACGGCCTAAGCTATCGCGACCAACAGGATTTCCATCAGCGTCACGCTCAATTTGAGTGAATACGTTACCACGGAAAGAGTTCAAATCCTGTGTTTCAACATCACGTAATGAAGTAGATGTCATTGGGCGATACACGTCCTGAACCCACTCATTTACGTTACCAGCCATATTGAACAGACCATAATCATTTGGCACATAAGAACGTACAGGTGCAGTAATGTGTGCATTATCGTTCAATGCACCAGCCATACCCATATAGTCACCACGACCACGTTTAAAGTTAGCCACCATCAAACCTTGTGAACGACCATGCATTGGATAGCGGGTAGTTGTTCCATTCCAAGGATAAATACGGCGGTCTGTGATACGCTCATCTTTTGAATAGCTTTGATTGCCAATGAGTGCAAGTGCTGCAAATTCCCATTCAGCTTCTGTTGGAAGGCGATAAGAAGGAAGAAGAATACCGTCTTCAAAACGAACACGACGCTCTTGACCATCTGTAGGACTTACCATTGGTTTTGGACCGGGTTGTGCCTCATATAGTCCAGCAAGGTATGAACCAGTGCTGAAAGTATTTTCACCCTGTTGTCCTTCGATAGAGGTAGGATCAACTTTACCCTGCTCAATCAAAATCATTTCATTTACACGGTCTCCACGCCATTTGCAGTATTCCTGCGCCTGAAGCCAGTTCACACCAACAACAGGATAATCCATATAAGCTGGGTGACGTAAGTATGTTTCAACAAATGGTTCATTGTATGAAAGTTCTTCCAACCATACTAAAGTATCAGGAAGTGCCTGCATGTAAATTTGTGGCATTTCTGGATACACACGGATAAGGAAGTGCATATACTCTAACCAATCGAGGTTAGAAATTTCAGTCTCATCCATATAAAATGCCGAAACTGTAACGCGACGGGCAATATTTCTGTAATCAGACATTACATCTTCTTCTGTCATACCCATATTAAAGGTACCTGTTTCAATGAAAACCAGGTTTGGACCAGTCATTTGACCTTTGTAGTCCAGTGGTTTTTCAAAACCTCCCCATTGCTGAGAGTTGAAACCCCAACCGGTTGTTTTTGAGCGCTCTTCGCGTTTTTTGCAGGATGTTGCGGCAATCAACAAACTAGCCAACGCGAACAAAATTATTTTTTTCATCTGAAAGCAATTTTTTTTATTGAATAAAAGGCTTGCGCAAAAATAGAAATTATTTGTGATTATCTAAATAAATTTAAACAATCGTTATAATTTGTTCCTTTGTTTTTTGTTTTAAAGTTAAAAATCAATGAAATTTCATGTGCTCCTCCCGAGTTAACACCCAAATTTGAGACAGTTAAATCGTAGCTGTACGCAATTTTTAGAAAGTTAAGTTCATAACCTGCCATCAATATAACGGCGTCGCTATTGGTAAAAGTATGTCTGAACCAAATTCCCCCAAAAAAAGATTCGTGTTGAATATAGGAACCAATATTGAGTTGTTTGAACTGTCGCTGCTTGGTAAAGAGTATATTTGGAGATATAAACGTAGCCGTTTTGTATTTATTGTTTTTCGATACAGGAATTTGTCCGCCTGCATGAAAGCTAATTCTCATTGGCAGTTCATCATATTGTGCATTTGGTCTGATGAGGGCTTCTCTGGGTGAATTAATATGTTTGAGCGCAAACCCACCATAAACGTATTTACTGTAAAATAAGGCGCCAAACCCGAAATCGAAATAATTGATGTTTAAATTAGGCTGAGTTTCAAAAGTTGGATTTATGTTACCATTGGCATCGAATGCACCGGTCTCAACATTTAACTGATCAAGAAAGATTAATTTATCCCAGGAAAGTCGTTTGCTGACGAAATTAGACTCAAGCCCCATTCTCAAATAGAGGTCTTTTTGAAATTGTAGGTTATAGGCATAAGCAAAACCTATCTGAGTTGAATTGTAAATACCATTACCAGCTACATCTGACATTAAAGAAAGTCCAAAACCACTGTTGAGTTTTGGCGCTAACTGACTGTAAGAGGCTGCATAAGTAGCATAGGCCTGAGAAAGTAATGGCCACTGATTCCTGTAATTTAAATGAATGGTTGGCGCTTCTGATGTTCCACTAAGTGCTGGATTTAATTGAAGCGGAGCGGCAAAAAACTGACTGAACACAGGATCCTGCGCCCAAACTGATAAAGATGTGAGCAAAAACGCCCATATCGTTACTATTTTCTTTAAATCTGTCATTAAATAAGCTCTCATGCCAACACTTTTATCTTCTGAATCGTTTTACTCTAACGAAGTAATTATTCAAAATGATGTCCAAAAATAGATTAATTATCAGGCATTAATATAATGTACCCGATTTTTTTTCTCAAACGGATAATTTTTAATCAATTTTCAAAGAAATAATTGCTAAGCGCTTTTCTCATTCTTATATTTGCAGAATATGAATTAAAAATTGTTTCGACCTATCAAACAATAATTCTTTAGAAAGGTTATCTGATTTAAACCATTTGATTAGCTCATCTTTCAGGTCACTGATCGAATATTTCCAAACTGTACTTTATGTCCTACAAAATATCTTTTATACTCATTTTTGTTTTCTTAACACAGCAACTTGTTTTTGCTCAAGGTAACCTGATTGCTCGCAAAACGCTTAATCTGAATTGGAAAAAAAGCCCCGATACGCTTTCGAATGAAGGACTGGGCAGGTTACACTTTTTGTCATTTGAGGGGGCTGCATTCGATGAATCGGAAATGATGCCAATAAAAAGTGAGAAAATTCAACTAAGCCGTGCTTCTGACATAAGAATTGAGCTTTCTAACCCAGTTTTCGAAAATATAAATTCAACACTGGATTGGGGACAGCAATTCATAAAAAATGAGATAGAATTCATTATTAATATAAGTGCGGAAAAAGGTCGTCCAAGTGCTCAGATAAATTTTATACCTCTAAGAAAAAACAAAGAAACTGGTCAGTTTGAAAGATTGATAAGTGCAGATTTGAATATTTTTAGCATTGACACAGAGGCCAATTCGAACTTTGTAAGAAAATCCAGCAGTACCCTTTCTAAACTTAATGATGGACAAATTTATAAAATAAAAGTAGGCAATAGCGGCATTTATAAAATTGATTATCAACTACTATCATCCTTAGGTGTTGACGTTGACAATATCGATCCCCGAAACATTCAGTTGCTAGGTAATGGTGGTAAAATACTACCAGAAACCGTAGGAGCAGCCAACAAAATTGATGACCTGGAAGAGAATGCCGTTTTTATACAGGGAGAATCTGATGGTCAATTCAACAGTTCCGATTTTATTCTATTTTATGCAGCGGGAAAGGATTCCTGGAATTATAATAGCAGTACAGGTTTTTATAACCGAACAGAGAATATCTACACAGACGAAATATCTTATTTCATAAAAATTGCATCTGCTCCCGGCAAAAGAATTAGCAACAGGGCTTCGCTGCCAAGCGCCCTATACAGCTCAAGCGCATACGATGCTTTGCAACATTTCGAAGTAAACAGCCTAAACCTGATGGAAAAGGAATTTGCGCTACCTCCCAGTGGAAGACTCTGGTTGGGTAATCCTTTCCAAATCAGTCGAAATCAGAGCTTCGGTTTTAATTTTAACAACAGAATTGATGCTGAGCCTGTAAAGATAAATAGTGTTCTATATAGCAGAACTTTTACATCTGGATCCTTCGATGGAAAACTAAATGGCACAAATCTTTTTAGTTCTGCCGTTCAAACTGTTAATAACTATATTTATTCTACCTATGCCAGAAAACTTGAAAATCTTAGCACTACAAGCGCATCCGGTAATAGTTTGAATATTGAACTTCAATACAACAACAGTAGCTCCACTGCCGAGGCCTGGCTGGATTATATTACTGTGAATGCGCGTTGCCAACTTGCTTTTACCGGAGGGCAAATGAGTTTTCGTGATGCGGAGACAATTGGCAAAGGGACAGTGAACTATCAAATTAGCAACGCAGGCAACAACACAGTCTGGGATGTTACAAATCCATTCGAAGTAGTCAATCAATCCTACTCAGGAACGGGCAATATCAGCTTCAATGTTGATGCAGATACGCTTCGCAATTTCGTAATTTTCGATGGCAGTAATTACTCCATTCCTACTGCTGTAGGTGCGGTTGCCAATCAAAACCTACACGGAATTACAGCTTCTCCTAATTTATTGATTGTTTATCACCGTGATTTTCAATCAGCCGCCGAAAGACTTGCAGCCCACCGTGCAAGCCACAGTAGTATTTCTGTAATCGCTGTGGATGTAGACCAGGTTTACAATGAATTCTCATCAGGGCATCCTGATGTTAGCGCCGTTAGAGACTTTGCTAAAATGCTCTATGACCGCTCTTCGGGCAACGATTCGCTGAGGTATCTTTTACTATTTGGCAATGGTTCATTCGATTACAAAGGCAACAACAGCGCGCGTAGCCGAAACAATAATTATATTCTAGCTTACGAAACAGAACAGTCCATCGATCCCTTAAAAACTTATACAACCGATGATTACTTTGCGCTTATGGATGATGGCGAAGGTAACCTCGAACAAAGCAGTCTGATGGACCTGGCTGTCGGTCGCATTCCCGTTTCCAGTGCAACTGAAGCTGAAGCAGTTGTGACGAAAATCGTCAACTATGACACTCAGGTTGAAGGCTTTGGTGATTGGCGCAGCAGACTTACCTTTTTTGCAGATGACGAAGACGGTAATCTACACTTAGATGACACTGAAAATATTGCGCAAATAGTTGCAGGCAGAGACACGGTTTATAACATCGATAAGATTTATTGCGATGCTTATCCACAGGTGAGTACAGCAGGAGGCAGCCGATATCCCGATGTAAACGCTGCTCTTCTGAGAAATATCTTTAAAGGTAATCTGCTCATGTGTTACTTAGGTCACGGTGGTCCCGATGGCTTGGCTCAGGAGCGTATTTTTACAACTTCTGAGATAAATACGCTGGATAATGAAAACAAGTTGCCACTTTTCATAACAGCAACCTGCTCCTTTGCACCATTTGATGATCCTGAATCTATAAGTGCTGCAGAATTGCTTTTATTGAATCCGGCTGGTGGTGCAATCGCCATGCTTACCACTGTTAGGGTTGTTCTTGCTGATGCAAACGAGCACCTGACAAGAAATACTTTTAACTATATTTTCAGTCCTATTGAAGGCAGATACCCCCGCCTTGGTGAGGTACTTCTTTTTGCCAAAAATACAAGTGGATTGCAATCGGCCTCCAACTCGAGAAAATTTGTACTTTTGGGCGACCCCTCACAAACCTTGGCTTATCCGGAGGAAAGAGTAGTTACTACCCTTATAAACGGCAACCCCGTAAACGGCAATGACACTATAGGTGCCCTTCAATTTGTAACTATACAAGGTGAAATTCAAGATCAGAACGGAAATTTGATGAACAATTTTAATGGTACAGTTTATCCTACAGTTTTCGATAAACACGATACGATTCAAACACGCGGAAATGATGCAGGAAGCTATATTACCAAATTTCCACTTCAGAAAAAAATTATTTTTAAGGGTCGCGCTACAGTTGCAAACGGACGATTCAGTTTTTCATTCTATGTTCCCAGAGATATTAACTACAACATGGGTAGAGGAAAAATCTATTATTATGCCGAAAACGGTTCGAATCTTGACGCACATGGAACTTACAGAGGTCTCTACATAGGTGGTACAAGTAATAACAGCATAAGCGATAACATTGGTCCAGAAGTAAAGGTATTTATGAACAATGAAAACTTTGCCTCAGGCGGATTAACCGACGAAAACCCACTTCTTTTGGTAAAACTGAGCGATAGTAGCGGTATTAATACCGTAGGGAATGGAATTGGACATGACCTGACAGGAATATTGACCTTTACTCAAGATGAATCGGATAAAACATATAATCTGAATGATTTTTACGAAGCCGAGCTAGATAATTTTAGATTGGGCAGGATTAATTATCCGCTGCAAAAACTTCCTGTTGGTAAACACACCGTAAAAGTGAAAGCCTGGGATGTATTTAATAATATGGGCGAGGGCAGCACTGAATTTATTGTTGCTTCTGATGAGAAAATGGCATTAGCACAGGTGCTCAATTATCCCAATCCATTTACAACGCATACCGAATTTATGTTTGAGCACAATCTGCCTGGGCAGGAACTTGAGGTGCTGATTCAAATATACACCGTTTCAGGTAAATTGGTCAAGAGCATCAGCAGCGATCTCAGTTCGGCCGAAAATGACGGTTTTAGAGTACGCGGAATTGAATGGGATGGTTTGGATGAATATGGCGATCGCTTGGGTCGTGGTGTGTATGTGTACAAAGTAACTGTGAGAGCTACAGGACCAGCAGCTGCAGGCAGCGAATCTCCTAAAATTCAAAAGAACAGTGAGTACCAGAAATTAGTAATTCTCAAATAATATTATTAAGCATTTAAAATATTTTTGGCTGCAACTATAAATAAAAATAACTTTATAACTTTATTTTGTAACTTTGCCTTCTACGATTTTTTAGTAATCTATGACAGGAACTATACACTAGTATTTAATTTATTGATTCTGACCTACTTATTTATGAGCTTACGGTTTTATAAAGCTTGTGCTTTACTGGCAGTTTTGGTTTCGGCTTTCAATGGAAAAATTGAAGCACAGTGTATTCTTTCAAATGGGCAGTTAATTCAGCCCGATGGCAGCCCTTGTTCCAATACCATCATTACTGCCGTTCCATTTTTACGGATCATACCTGATGCGCGTTTTGGCGCTATGGGGGATGTTGGCATCGCTGTTGACCCCGATCCCAATTCCATGCATTTCAATTCATCGAATCTTTCATTCGGTGCAAAAGATTTTAGTGTGTCGGCTACTTATACCCCTTGGTTGCGTGCCTTGGGACTGAATGATGTCTTTTTGGCTTATCTCTCAGCTTACAAACATATCGATGACAGACAGACCCTTGGAGGATCGCTTCGTTATTTTTCATTGGGGCAGATTCAATATACAGATGATCAGGGAAATCCGCTGCAGGTAGTTCGCCCTCGTGAATTGGAACTAGCATTTGCCTATTCCAGAAAAATGTCTGAAAATTTCTCTACCTCACTGGCATTGAAATATATTTTTTCTTCTTTGGGAACCGGTGCTGTTAATGGCGACGTGCTTACACCTGCAAACGCTTTTGCTGCAGATGTATCCTTCACTTACCGTTTACCATTAGTCATTGCAGAAAAAAAAGCTAACCTTAATTTCGGTTTGGTTTTCTCCAATCTGGGTTCAAAAATTTCTTATACCCGTTCTGCAAACAAGGACTATATTCCAGCCAATTTAGGTTTTGGAACTGCCTTTGAATATAATTTTGACAATTACAACTCGTTCACCTTTGCAATTGATGTCAATAAGCTTCTAGTTCCTACACCAATACCTCGTAGCATGGACGACGGACAAGGAAATCTTATTCCTAATCCAGAATATGATGCAGATGGAAATGGAATTCCTGATTACAAAGAAAAATCAGTACCTGCTTCCATATTCTCATCATTTGGAGATGCTGCCGGCGGGTTTGGAGAGGAAATGCGTGAGTTGATGTACTCTATCGGTATGGAATACTGGTACAATAAACAGTTTGCCGTCCGTTTCGGCCATTACAATGAACACAGAACCAAGGGTAACCGAAAGTTTTTCACCGTTGGTTTGGGCATCAGGTACAATATTTTTAATATCAATTTCTCTTATCTGATACCGGCTATTGCGGCTCAGCGCAACCCATTGGATAATACCCTACGCTTCTCTCTTATCTTCGATTTTGGTGAGGCCAAGAAATTTAATACCAAGAAACGGGGCTAAAAGATTAGTAAAAGTTATAATGAAAGTTCAAACCGTTTCTTCCCGTTGGACCTTTTTATTGAAGCTAGCCTTTCCGCTGCTGTGGATCATCATTATGGGTGGCATTACGCTATTGGTAATTGTTTCACCCTTGGAAAGTCTGAAGGAACCTTTCAGTCCTATGGCTGCAAAGTCATTGGTGGCTAGTTTTTTTCTGCTGGTGCTTGCGGTTTTATATTTCCTATTTGGCAGTTGCAAATGGGTAGGCATGACCGATACACATCTGTATGTTTCTAATTTTTTCCAAAACTTTAAATATACTCACGATAGCATAGCTTCTATCGAAGAGACAAACCTGTTTTTATTTACCAAAGTAACCCTGCATTTTCATCAGCCCGGAAAATTCGGAAAATCGGTAAGTTTTATCAGAAGTCATTATTGGAAATATTTCTTAGAAAAATATCCACAGGTGTTGGAAACAATAGCAGCAGAGAAAATTTAAAATTTTTCTGATTTTCTTTTGTTTTGACTTTTAGCTCTTTCCTTCCTAATTGGTACTTTATTGTTCCTAATTGCCAACTCTGGGCAAATTTATAATTACAGATTTCTGACTTTTGATTTCTACATCAAGCCTTCTGGCTTCTGAATTATCCACTGATAGCTGCCCTCAAAAAGTCCTGCCAAGCCTTGGCAGCCAAATAATGCTTCATAACTAAGTCGAGGATGTCATCACCTAAAATAAACGATTCATCATCGTTGTATTCGGCCATATAATAAAATTGCTTATTAGTTATCAATGGCATTTTTTCAATCCACTCACTGAAAGGCTTCAAAAGACGCTTGTTTTTATCGCCGCGTAATTCGCCAAAGTATTTTATAAATTCCTTATCCGACTGAAGATTTTCAACAGTTTCGGGCGATTGTATCATGGCCGTTCTTATTTTTTCGATTTGCTCTTTGTATGGCATATAGGAACCTCCACCAATCCAGATCTCCCCTACTCCAAACTGAATGTAAGTTCCTGGCATCTCCATATCTTTTTTACCAAGTGGTGAAAGCACTGCCGATGAATAGAGCTTATATGGTGTCTTATCCTGCGAAAAGCGCGTATCTCTAAATATTCGGAAAATAGCATCTTTGGCCTGAAGATGCTTCATTTGGGGTTCAAATTTTGCCATTTCGCTGATAAGATCAGCAACAAATGCTTCGAATGGCTTTTTTACCTCTTTTTCATAACGGCTTTTGTTGGCATGATACCAATCGCGGTTATTATTGGCAGCTAATTCTTTGAAAAAACTGTTGTAGGATTCGCTGAAATATTTCATAGCTTTCGATAGTTTTCAATTTTCTTATGATTAAGATAGGTCAATTCAGGTCAAACAATTTAAAAATAGCTGTTGTTCAATGAGTTCAATTCCAAGTGAAATAAAATTAGGGCAATTGAATTTGAACTGTAAAGATTAAAGGTAATATTAGTTGATAATTTTAACAATTTTCCTTAAAATTGATGCGCCTTAAAAAATGTCATTTAAATCTTAAAATATCTTCCTTAATAATACATTAATTTCTTATTCCGATACTTTTTGGATTCAAATTTATTATTCTAAAAGTAGCCTATAGTCTCTGGGCCTAGTGTCTGAATGTCTAAAGTCTAAAATCTAATTCCATGTCAAAAAAATTATTTCTCCTCGACGCATACGCGCTTATATACAGAGCACATTTTGCTTTTATTAAAAGGCCACTAATCAACTCAAAAGGCGTGAATGTTTCCTGTGTAAATGGCTTCACTTCTCTAATATGGGATGTTATTCAAAATGAAAAACCCACACATATTGCGGTTGCATTTGATCTTTCAGGACCAACTTTCAGACATGACATGTACGAACCCTACAAGGCTCACCGTGATGAACAGCCTGAAGATATTACTATTGGAACCCCTTACATCAAAAAAATTATAGAGGCCATGAACATCCCTGTTGTTAGCTGCAAGGGGTATGAGGCGGACGATGTCATTGGAACTTTGGCAAAACAAGCAGAGAATGAAGGATTTGAAGTGTACATGATAACCTCTGACAAGGACTACGGACAATTGGTTTCCGATAATATATTCCTTTACAAGCCTGGTAGAATGGGCAATGAGGTGGAGTTATTGAAAAAAGAAGACATCTGCGCTACCTGGGGTATAAAAAGAGTCGAACAGGTGGTAGATATGCTTGGTCTGCAGGGTGATGCAGTAGATAATATTCCAGGCGTAAAAGGAATCGGGCCCAAAACTGCTCAAATACTGATTGAAAAATATGATTCAATTGAGGGTATAATTGAAAACGCAGCCGAACTGCCCGAGAAGCAACGCATTCAAATGCTTGAAAATAAAGAAATTGCGTTACTATCAAAAAAATTGGCAAGAATTGACACCGAAGTGCCCATACAATTCGACTCGACCGTTTATCAGATTGACCCTATCAACAAAGAGCTATTAACAGAACTGTTTAGGGAATTGGAATTCCGTTCTCTGGCAAAGAAAATCTTAGGTAAAGATATAGGCGCATTAGAAAACAGCGACAGCGATGCCCCGGTTCAGACTGATTTATTCGGCAACGTAATTGAACAGCCCGAGAAAAAGGTATCGATGGCAGCAAATGCTCATTTGGTTAACAAAACTGTTGAAAATACGCCACATAAATACCATCTTGTCGATAATGAAGACAAAATGAAAGGCCTGGTAAAATTACTTTCCTCGCAAAAAGAAATTTGTTTCGATACCGAAACTACCGGATTGGAAATAGGCTCTGAATTGGTTGGCATTTCTTTTTCTATCGAGGCACAAGAGGCATATTTTGTAGTTTTTCCAGATAATCAGGAAAAAACAAAGGCTTATCTTGAATTGTTCCGACCACTTTTCGAAAATGAAAACATCGACAAAATCGGGCAAAATCTTAAATTCGATATGTTGGTGCTTCGTTGGTATGGTATCGAAGTAAAGGGAAGGATTTGGGACACCATGATTATGCACTATATTCTTGAGCCAGACCAAAGACATGGCATGGACTATCTGGCCGAGAGCTATCTGGGCTATTCTCCTGTTCCAATCGAAAACTTGTTAGGCAAAGGAGCCAAGAAAAAAATCACCATGCGCGATGTTCCGCTCGAAAAATTGAAGGAATATGCTGCCGAGGATGCCGATATCACCTGGCAATTGAAACAGAAATTGGATGGAATTTTAGCAGGTGAACTTCGAAAGCTTTATCTTGAAATAGAAGAGCCACTAATCAAAGTATTGGCCGATATGGAATGGAATGGCGTAAATCTGGACACTCCTTTTTTGGCCGATTACAGCTTGAAGATCGAAAAAGATATAGAAGTCCTACGAAAAGAAATTCTCGAAACTGCAGAAACGCCTTGGTTGAACCTCGATTCGCCAAAGCAAATTGGTGATGTACTTTTCGATAAAATGAAAATTCCTTACCGATGGAAAAAAACCAAAACAGGTCAGTACAGTACAGATGAGGAAGTTATGTCTGAACTTGCCACAAAATATCCCGTAGTTGAAAGAATTTTGGAGTACAGACAGCTGACCAAATTGAAATCGACCTATATCGATGCTCTTCCACGATTGGTGAACAAGCACAGCGCTCGCCTTCACAGCTCTTTCAATCAGGCACTCACCAATACAGGTAGACTAAGTTCTAACAATCCTAATCTGCAGAATATCCCCATTAGAAGTGAAGCCGGACGCGAAGTAAGAAAGGCATTTATACCCCGAAGTAAAGATTATGTGCTGCTTGCCGCCGACTATTCGCAGATTGAATTGCGCCTTATAGCCGAACTAAGTGGTGAAGAAGCTATGCTCGATGCCTTCCGTCACGGACATGATATCCATCAGGCTACTGCCGCAAAAATTTATGGTGTTCCGCTCGAGTCAGTGACAAAAGAACAGCGTTATAATGCCAAAACGGTGAACTTCTCCATAATTTATGGTGCAGGCGCTATGTTACTTTCGCAACAGCTTGGCATAAAAAGAGCAGAGGCATCGGAGCTTATAAAGCAATATTTTGATCAATACAGTGGTTTGAAAAAGTACATGGAAGATGTGGTACATGAGGCCCGGAAAAATGGCTATGTAACGACAATCTGCGGACGCCGCCGTTATCTGCGCGATCTTGACTCACGCAATGGCATGATGCGCTCTCATGCTGAGCGTAATGCGATCAATACACCTGTGCAGGGCTCTGCGGCCGATATGATAAAATTGGCTATGATAAAAATTTACAATGAACTGAACCGTGGTGGATTCAAAACAGAACTGATTCTGCAGGTGCATGACGAACTTGTATTCGATGTGCCAAAAGATGAATTGGAAAAGGTTCGTACAATTATTGAAAATTCAATGAAAAATGCCCTACCTGGCCTGAAAGTTCCAATTGTTGTAGGAATTGATACCGGCGAGAATTGGTTGGAAGCACATTGATCGATTTGTGAATTGACGGAACTTCAATTGAACCAATTATAATTAAGTAGAAAATATTTTCTAATAAACTCATTTTAATAGAAAATATTTTCCACGTTGACTTTCATTGACCTTTTTCAAAGAAAATATTTTCCCTTAAACTTAAAACTATGGACTATACGCTGCTCGCACTGGCAATACTTCCGGGACTTATCATAAGCTACTACATCTGGTGGCGAGATAAGCATGAACCCGAACCGCATAAATATTTAATAGTCTGCTTCCTTTTTGGTATTTTGAGCATTCTTCCTGCTATAATTCTCGAATCAATTGGCATGGAGATGGGCTATAAAGATGGGCCAGATGTCATTAAAACCTTTATTTTCGCAGTGTTTGTCGTTGGATTCAGTGAGGAGTTTTCAAAATACCTTTTTCTGCGCTATTACATTTTTCCTAAAAAAGAATTTTGTGAGCCAATGGACGGGATTGTATATTCGGTAATGATAAGCATGGGCTTTGCGACCTTCGAAAATATATTATATGTTTTTGGACAATCAACCTCCGAACAAGCTTATAATTTAGCCTATATGAGGATGTTAACCGCCGTGCCGGCTCATGCCTCCTTTGCCGTAATAATGGGGTATTTTGTTGGAAAAGCTAAGTTTTTGCCCAATAACAGAAGTTTTTATATGATAAGTGGTTTATTATTGGCCACCCTTGTTCACGGGTTGTATGACTTTTTTCTCATGCAACGCATGGACGAATCATTGGCTATTTTTACTTTTATCACCCTTTTGGCAGCAATTATCTTAGGTCGTTACATGATTCACTGGCATGTAGAAGAATCTCCACACAAAATAAAAGAAGATGGGTTTTAATATAAAACTTGCATCTAAAAAGCCCAAATAATGCCTTTATTCATTGCCCTTTTTATACTGCTTACCATAACATTATCGCTTTTATTTGTTCATCTGAGATTTAGACTGAATCTTAAGCTCATAGTAATCGCTATTCTAATTGGGTTTCTTGCTTCTTTAGTTGGAGATCAGATGAAGCAAATGGGAATAAATTTTGGAATTATTAATAAGTCAGACCCAATTTTCAATTTTATATTTTCGCTTTTTGCAACGGGTCTCAGCGGACAGTTAATTGTATTTTTATTCATTAAAATACTGATTTATCCAAGCAGGCACTTTAAAATGCCAGTCTTTGGGCTCATCTATTGTGTATGGATTTCTATTGGTTTTGTATTGCCCGAATTTTTAACAATGAATGAAAAAACATACCCTCTTATCAATATTTTAAATATTCTGGGACATATTTCTATGTCAATGATATTGGGATATTTTATCTCTATGGCAAAGTTTTCGGAGGATGCTAAGCAAAATTTTACCTACTTAAATACTGGCTTAGGTTCTATCATTTTAATTCAGGGCCTGCACGAATTTTTTATTTTAGAAAGACAGTTTCCAAATTTAATAGTACTAATGTTGGGGACTTCTTTTTTGACTTTAATGCTTACTGCACACTTGCTTAGGCAGCAAAAAGCTGAACAAAACGATAGCAATAACAGCAAAATCAATGATTTGTATCCAAATGAGCAGTGAAACTCATTGTGTTTTATTCCACTTTATTCCGTTTTTGAAAATTTTCTTCGACCCTGAATAATACAATCCTTTGGATTAGTTCTAGTGGTAAATCCTCATTATTTGGAAACTGTACGGAACCTTTACCTCTTTTATATTTTAAAAATTCTTTTTCGAAAGCTTTATGTCCACTTGGCAGAGCGTAAAATCCTATATGATTTTTATAAGCCCCATAGTACAGAAGCGGCCGATTATAAATACTGTATGCAGGCATAGAATAGGCAAAATGCTCTTCAGCTCCTTTTGCATTCTCGAGAATTAATGCTCTTAGTTTTAGTAATTTTTCTTGGATATCATCAGGAAAAGATGCTATGTATTTCGCTACATTTTCGTCCATAATGCTATAATTCAGCTACTTTCTTACTCAAATTCCTGTTCCAAAACTTTATTAGCCAGTATAAGGCAAAGAAAATTACAAAAATCAACAGGCCTTTTAATGCTGCATCGGGTTTATTCACAAAAACGCTGGTCGCTATAAAGATGTATGCCAGGATATAAAAGATAGGCATAAGCGGATATAGTGGCATTTTATAAACATGCTGATTTTCAGGTTTTACTTTTTTCCTACGGAAATAAAAGATGGTAGCTGCGGAAAATGCCATTCCAATACTATCCAAAAACATGATATAATCGAGAATTTTATCAAATTCTTTAGCGTAAAAAAGTGTAATAACAATTGTAATGGTAAAAACAGTGAGTGCAGTGGTCAAAACCTTTGTCTTTAGGTTTGATTTTTGAAATGATGCGGGCATAGTACCTTCCTCACTCATGGCAAACATCACCCTTGGATTGCTTAGCAACATGACATTCACATAGCCCAAAACTGAAAAGAAAAATAAAAGTGAAACAACTGTAAATCCAGAACTGCCCAGAATTTTTGATGCCATGATTGCCCCAATTGATTCGGCGTTGCCCAAGTTCTCAAAACCAATAACCCGGTAATAAGCATAATTGATTATCATGTAAAGTAATATTACAACAGCTATTCCAGTTAATATTGCTCTGGGCATAATTCGAGTATCTTTTAGTTCTGCCCCAAAATTGATACTATGCTGAAATCCTCCATAAGTAAATGACACTGCTACTAAGCAGACGCCCATAGCATAACCAAAGTCGGACCAGCTCATTGCTGTATCTTTAATATTTGAAACTGCTGTATTTGCATCGGGCGATACAAAAAGGACACTAATTATTAATAACATAAGGCCCAGCTTGAACATCATGAGCAGATTTTGCACAAAGGAACTGGTTCTCAATCCTAAAAGATTTAGTCCATAAAAAAGCAAAATACAGCAACCAGCTATCCACATTTTTATTTCAGCAGTATTTTCTAGGCTACTAAATGCTACATTTGAAATATACTCGGCCCCGACTAAGGCCACTGCAGCAACAGATGCCGCATTGGAAACCAAGATAATTGAATTAATCGCAAAAGCAATTGAGGGATGATAACAGGCCGAAAATATTTTGTAATAACCACCTGTAACAGGGTATCTCGACCCAATTTCGGCATAAGTCAATGCGCCGGATAGCGCAATGAGACCACCAAAAAACCAGGCAAGAAAAAAAATGGCGGGAGTCATTGCACTTTGGGCTACATTGACCGGAGTTCTGAAAATTCCCATGCCAATTACCAAACTAATGACAATCATAGTCAGGTCGAAAAATTTTAATTTTTTAGGCGCTGTTTCCATTTGCTTTTTTGTTTCCTGATGATAAAGTCCAGATAACTGTATTAAATTCAGTTTAAAATTAACATTTAGTCCCAAATTGTTTTCACAATTATCTATTTTTGTATCTTTCAAAAAATATAGAAATGCTAGACAGAATAAAACAGCGAATTGAGAGTAGCATTAAAGTGAAGGAAGAACTGCTACAAAATGAAGCGCTTATACTAGAAATTGAAAAAACGGTTAAATTATGTGTCGATGCACTCAGAGCCGACAAGAAATTGCTTTTTGCCGGAAATGGAGGTAGCGCAGCCGATGCACAGCACCTTGCAGCCGAGTTTTCAGGACGATTCTACAAGGACCGAACTCCGCTATATGCTGAGGCGCTTCATGTGAATAGTTCTTACCTGACCGCAGTGGCCAATGATTACAGCTACGATGAGGTTTACTCCCGTATGATTATTGCTAAAGGTCGTCCTGGCGATGTTTTTTTTGGAATATCTACCTCAGGCAACAGTAAGAATATTATCAAAGCCTTTGAAGCGGCAAAAAAACAGGGTATGTTTATCATTGCAATGACCGGAGAAAGTGGCGGAAAGATGAAAGAACTCTGTGATGTGCTGTTGAATATGCCTTCGACCGATACACCACGTATTCAGGAAGCTCATATTCTGGTAGGACATATCATTTGTGAATTTGTGGAAGAGCAACTTTTTTAAAAATGAAGGCGCTTATTTTAGCCGGGGGCTTTGGCAGTCGCCTTCAATCTGTGGTCAGCGATGTACCCAAGCCTATGGCTCCTGTAGCCGGCAGGCCATTCTTAGAACATTTATTAGATCAGTGTTTGCAATACGGCTATGAGGAAATAATACTCTCTGTAGGCTACAAATCAGAGATTATCATACAGCATTTTGGAGAAAATTATCGTGGCATTAAATTGAATTATGCCATTGAAAAGGAAGCATTGGGCACCGGCGGAGCAATACGCTTTGCCCTCGAAGGCCAAGACTCATCGTCTGTTTGGACCATTCTAAATGGTGACACCCTCTTTAGCTGCAACCATCATCAACTTCAAGACTTTTACGCCACAAAAAAGGCCGATATGGCCATTGCATTGAAAAGGATGCAACATTTCGACCGTTATGGTTTGGTAATCTGCGATGCTGACAAAAGAGTAAATGCTTTTTTGGAAAAACAATATGCCGATGAAGGTCTTATCAATGCGGGAATATATATGCTCAGCGCAGGCCTGATTCAACAATATTTTGAAAATCATGAAAAGTTTTCCTTTGAAAAAGATTTAATGGAAAAGAAATTGCTCGATGTAAAAATCTATGGCTTAGAACTTGAAGGCTATTTTATCGATATAGGAATACCTCAGGATTTTGAAAAAGCAAACATGGATCTCATTTAAAGCATTAATATTTTAAAATGATATACAATTATATAAGTTTGGCACGATTATAGAAATACATGTCTTGATTTTTTTCAGGTTAGTAAAAGGAATAAAAAAAAGCGATTCGGATCCACTGAATCGCTTTTACTATTTTACTAAAATCTATGCGCCATTAATAAAAAAAAGGACCTTGCTATGAGCAAAGTCCTTCTGATATTATTTTATTGCTAAAACTACCAAACCGGGCAACCGTAGCGACGACCACCTCCGAAAGAAGCAGGGTCAATAAGATAGCTGAAACGAATATTGATAGTGTAGTAAGAATCATTGTCTTTGGGGTCTCCACGTTGTTCACCAGGCGCAGAAACTTCACCATTGATAAAACCAGGATCAACCTCAACAGAACGACGAGCCATTCTGATAGCCATATTGGCCTGATCGATTGGCATATTGTCAATAAATACCTGAGGATCGACATAATCAGTACTTACATCATCGATATAATCGGTGAAGGTAAGACGATGATTTACTTCTAAAGCCATTGACCAAGTATCGTTATAAGTCCATTTAAGACCAAATCCTATTGGAACATTTAATTGTGTTAATTTGTAAGGAATACGACCATCAACCAAACCCTGACCTTCAGTTTTGAGTGGTTTCAAATCTACCCATGCCCCATCAGATGTAAGACCCTGTGGTTTGAAATTGTAAAGACCGATACCTACAAGTGCATAAGGTGACAAGACACTGTAATCCTGATAACCACCACCTAATTCAAAATTGTAAGGAATGATTTCACCAACAACAGCTGCCTCAAAAACATTGGTGCGGAAATTTAGCTGACGATAATAACGGAACCATGCGTCATCTCCACCACCACGTGCCTGATCTTCTCCATTAAAACCGCCACTGCTACCAACTGATGCGAGATTGTCATCTCCATAAAGGCGCAAGAAGTTTAAATCTACGCGAGCAGAGAAATATGCGCCGAAGTTCCAGCGACCAAAAATACCTA